>DATGTQ010000202.1 GCA_035301805.1 Tissierellales bacterium | reverse complement strand
CAGTTTTTACTCTTTCGCCATTATCATTGAACATAGCACGAACCCTTCCAAAAGCAGATCCAGAAACTACCATATCCCCTACCTTTAAAGTTCCTTTTTGGACAAGAACAGTCGCTACAGGCCCTTTTCCTTTATCCAATTGGGCATCAATTATAGTTCCTACAGCTTTTCTACTAGGATTGGCTTTTAGTTCCTCCATTTCAGCAACTAATAACACCATCTCCATTAATTCATCTATACCCTCATTTCTTAGTGCTGACACAGGAACACATATAGTGTCTCCACCCCAATCTTCAGGAACTAAACTATACTCTGTTAACTCTTGTTTAATCCTATCAGGACTTGCCTCTGGTTTATCCATTTTGTTAATAGCCACTATTATTGGGACATTTGCAGCCTTAGCGTGGTTAATAGCTTCTACGGTTTGGGGCATAACCCCATCATCTGCAGCTACTACTAAAATAGCTATATCCGTTACTTGAGTTCCCCTAGCCCTCATAGCAGTAAAAGCCTCATGGCCAGGAGTATCTAAAAATACAATTTTCTTATCATTATTTGACACTATGGAAGCACCTATATGTTGAGTTATACCTCCAGCTTCCTTTTTTGTTACTTGAGTTTTTCTAATAGCGTCTAAAAGAGAAGTCTTACCATGGTCAACATGGCCCATTACAGTCACAACAGGAGGTCTAGATTTTAAATCCTTTTCATTATCTTTATAATCTAAATTAAACTGCTCAAATTCGTCCTCTACAATTTTGTCAACTTCTTCAATAGGTTCAATTGAAATATTAAATTCATCTACCACAATACTTGCAGTATCAAAATCTATTTCTTGATTTTGATTTACCATAATTCCTAAACCTATTAATTTAGTAATTAATTGACTAGAAGAAATACCTATTTTTTCTGCTAAATCTTTTACTACAATAGAATCCCCTATCTGAAGAACGTTTTTCTCTTCCTTTTCATTAGTTTCTTCACTCTTATTTCCCTCATCTTCTAAAAGTTCCTTAATTAATTCAGCTTCCTCATCATTAATTGTACTCATATGACTGGTAATATCTAAATCTAAATCACTTGTTTTTTCTATTAAATCTTTACTATTCATACTTAATTCTTTAGCTAATTCATATATTCTAATTTTTGTCAAATTATACACCCCCGTTATTATTTATAGGTGAGTCATCTTCCTCTAGCCCCTCTTTTTCCTCCTTATACTGACTTTCATTTTTTATATCAATTTTCCAATTTGTAAGCTTTGCAGCCAATCTAGCATTTTGGCCTTCCTTACCTATGGCTAATGAAAGTTGATAATCTGGAACAACAACTACGGCAGACTTTTCTACTTCATTAAGTTCCACTTTTAAAGCTTTCGAAGGACTTAAGCTATTTGCTATAAACTCATCCATGTCTTTACTCCAAACTACAATATCAATTTTCTCACCATTTAATTCATCAACTATTGCTTTTACACGGCTACCTTTAAATCCAACACAAGCACCTACTGGATCTACATTAGAATCCTTTGAGCTGACAGCCATTTTCGTCCTAGAACCAGCTTCTCTAGAAATAGCATATATATCTACTATTCCCTCATGAATCTCCGGTACTTCTAATTCAAATAGCCTTTTTACCAAATCAGGATGGGATCTTGATAGTATAATTTGAGGCCCTTTAGTAGTTTTCTTCACTTCTAAAATATAAAGCTTAAGTCTATCACCTTGTTTATATATTTCTCCCTCTATTTGTTCATTAGGGGGAAGTATTCCCTCAGTTCTACCTAAGTCTATATAAGCAACATTTTTACTTACCCTTTGAACCAGTCCAGTAATTATTTCATTTTCCCTATCTATAAACTCGCCAAATATTACATCTCTTTCTGCTTCTTTTATTTTTTGCATTACAACTTGTTTAGCTGTTTGGGCTGCAATTCGTCCAAAGTTTTTCGGTGTTACTTCTAAATTAACAATATCCTCTAATTGGAATTTATCATCAACTTTTTTTGCTTCCTCTATATTAATTTCCAAAAATTTATTTTCCACTTCATCAACAACAACTTTTTTTGCAAAAACCTTTACCTCGCCGGTTACTTTGTCAATTTCAACATTAACATTTTGAGAAGAACCAAAGTTTTTCTTGTATCCTGAAATTAATGCAGATTCTAATGCATCAAAGATAATATCTTGAGAAATTCCTTTTTCTCTCTCTATTTCTTCAAGAGCCTCTATAAACTCAGCATTCATTCTAAATAAACCTCCTCTAAAATTTAACAGCTAATTTAATTAGAGATATTATTTCTTTAGGAAGTTGGGTCTCTATTCCTTGATCATCTCTAATTTCTACATACTCTTCATTAAAACCTATCAATTCCCCAGAATATTTTTTCTTCCCATTTAGATTACTATATAGGCTAATATCTACATCTCTTCCTATATTTCTATTTAGGTCCTTATCTGTTTTTAAAGGTCTATCTAAACCAGGAGATGAAACCTCTAAATAGTAACTAACTTCTATAATATCAACTTCATCTAATTTTTCACTGACAATCTCACTCATTTTCTGACAATCATCTAAATTAACACCACCGGGCTTATCTATATATATTCTTAGAAAATATTCCGAATGTTCCTTAACAAACTCTAAATCTACTAATTCATATCCTAAAGCCTCAGCAGCTAATGTACTAATTTCATTCGCTGAATCTAATATTTTTTTTCTACTCAATTAAATCACCTCCACGGTATAAACCTATTTTTTCTTAAATTAAAAATATTATTCTTCCCTATAAATAAAGTAAAGAGTGGGTCCACCCACTCTCTACTGAAAAAGATTCCTCTCATTGTCAATATCATTATAACATAGTATGGCGAAAAATCAAATATTAAAAAGGTTTATCTGGTTGGCTTCTGGTAATCCATAGAAACAATTATGTTCTTTCAAAGCTTCTATTACCGTCTTACTAACCTTAGCTCTAGTAGCAAAGTCTTCTATCGATATAAATTTCCCTTTTTCTCTCTCCTTAACAATATTTCTAGCAGCCCTTCCTCCAACTCCTTCTATAGTTTTTAATGGTGGAATAATACCGTTAGTTCCTATTAAGAATTTGTCACTGTGGGATTTATATAAATCTACATTTTCAAAATTATACCCTCTACAATACATTTCTAAAACAACTTCCAATACAGTTAATAAATTTTTTTCCTTTGCTGTTTTATCATTACCTAAACTTTCTAATTGCCTTATCTTTTCTTCCACAACCTTTTTACCGTTCAACACTAAACCTGCATCAAAATCATTAGCTCTAGTAGTAAAATAAGTAGCATAAAAAGCTTCTGGATAATGAACCTTATAATAAGCAATCCTAAAAGACATCATAACATAAGCTGCAGCATGAGCCTTAGGGAACATATATTTTATTTTATTACAAGAATCTAAATACCAATCTGGCACATTAATTTCTTTCATCTGCTTTTCATCATCATCACTTAAGCCTTTACCTTTTCTAACTTTCTCCATTATCTGGAATGCTAACTTTTTATCTAGTCCCTCATAGATTAAATAAAGCATAATATCATCTCTTGTAGAAATAACATTGCTTAAAGTAGCTTTTCCTTCTTTTATTAAATCCTGAGCATTATTTAACCAAACATCAGTACCGTGAGAAAGACCACTTATTCTTACAAGTTCTGCAAAAGTTGTTGGCTGTGTATCAACTAACATTTGTCTTACAAACCTAGTTCCAAATTCAGGGATTCCTAAGGTTCCTACTTCACAATTAAAGTCTTTTTCATTGAGGCCTAAAGGTTCAATACTTGTAAATAGCTTCATAGTCTCTTCATCATCTAAAGATATTTTAAGAGCATCCTTATCAGTAATATCCTCTAACATCTTTATTATAGTAGGAACATCATGACCTAATATATCTAATTTTAGTATTTGTTCACTTATAGAATGATAATCAAAATGAGTCGTGATAACTCCAGAATCTTTATCATTTGCTGGGTATTGAATAGGGGAAAAATCATAAATATCTTTATACTCTGGTACAATCATAATACCACCTGGATGCTGTCCTGAAGTTCGTCTAACGCCAGAGCATCCTTCCACCAATCTATTAATTTCAGCTGGATGAACATAGCCATCTTTTTCATCAAAATATTTTCGTACAAATCCATAGGCAGTTTTACTTGCAATAGTTCCAATAGTACCTGCCCTAAAGACAAAGCCTTCTCCAAATAAATCCTCTGTATACTTATGGGCTACTGGCTGATACTCACCAGCAAAATTTAAATCTATATCTGGTTCTTTATCCCCTTCAAAACCTAAGAATACTTCAAAAGGTATATCATGGCCATCTTTATCTAATTTATTATTACAATTTGGACAATCCTTATCAGGTAAATCTATGCCAGATGCTACAGAACCATCTTCTATAAATTCACTATACTTGCATTTTGGACATACATAATGAGGAACTAAAGGGTTTACCTCTGTTACTCCACTCATGGTAGCTACAAAAGAAGAACCAACAGAACCTCTAGAACCAACTAAATAACCATCCTTTAATGATTTATTAACAAGCTTTTCAGCAATAATATACATTACTGCATATCCATTTTCTATAATTGAATTTAATTCTCTGTTTAATCTTTTCTCCACAATATTTGGTAATGGATCTCCATAAATATCTTTTGCTTTATTAAAAGTAATGTCTTTTAATTTCTCATCTGAACCTTCAATTACTGGCGGATAAGTTCCCTCTGGAATTGGTCTTAAATCATCACAAGCGTTGGCCACCTTTTGGGTATTATATATAACAACTTCCTTTGCTTTTTTCTCTCCTAAATAATCAAATTCAGCTAGCATTTCATCTGTTGATTTAAAATATAAAGGTGGTTGTATATCTGCATCTGAAAAACCTTGGCCAAACATTAAAATTCTTCTATAGATTTCATCTTCAGGCTCTAAAAAATGAACATCACCTGTAGCAACTACAGGTTTTCTAAATCTTTCCCCTAAACCAACAATTTGCTTATTTATCCTTTTGAGCTCCTCTTCATCTTTCACTAATCCCTTTCTAATTAAGTGGTTATTATTGCCAATAGGTTGAATCTCTAAATAATCATAAAATTCAACAATACTTCTTATTTCATTAAAATTCTTATTAGTTAATATAGCCTTATATAGTTCTCCAGCCTCACAGGCACTACCAATAATTAAACCTTCTCTATATTTATCCAATATAGATTTCGGTATCCTAGGCTTACGATAAAAATGTTCTAAATGAGACAATGATACAAGTTTATATAAATTCTTCAGTCCAGTTTGATTCTTCGCTAATATTACTATGTGGAAAGTTTCTTCATTTTTTATATTTTTATTAGAAAGCAATCTTTTGTTTATATCATCTAAAGTTTTAATGCCCTTATCAGATAATGCATCTAAACATTTCAAGAAAATATTAGCCGTAGCCTCTGCATCATTTACCGCCCTATGGTGGTCCTTTAATTCAACATTTAAATATTTAGCTACCCTATCTAATTTATAGCTTTTTAATTGAGGAAATAAAGCTCTCGTCAATCCTAGAGTATCTAATACTGGATTAGTTATATTAATCCCTATTTTGAAGAAATTTTCCCTAATAAAGCCAATGTCAAAACTTGCATTATGGGCAACTAATATTGTGTCTTTAATAAACTCATAAAATTCAGGTAGTATTTCATTAACTTTAGGCTCATTCTTTACTAATTCATCACTTATTCCTGTAAGTTCTACAATTTTCTCTGGTATAGGTACTCCTGGATTTACTAACTGGTTATATCTATCAACAATTTTACCATCTTCAATCTTTACTGCCCCTATTTCAGTAATTCTATCATTCTTAGGGGAAAGACCAGTAGTTTCAATATCAAATACTACATAGCTGTTGTTTATATCATCGTTTGTCTCCGATACAATAAGCTTACTATCATTTATTAAATAACCCTCTAGGCCATAAATGACTTTTATACCTAGTTCCTCACTAGCATACATAGCATTTGGAAAACCTTGTACAACTCCATGATCAGTAATAGTAATTGCTTTATGACCCCATTCTTTAGCCCTTTTAGCTAAATCAAAAAAATTAGTAACCCCATCCATAGAACTCATTTTAGTATGAAGATGAAGTTCTACTCGTTTTTCTTCAGAATAATCTTTTCTCATAGGCTTTTCGACTACATCTAATGATTTAAGCATTATTACAGTATATCTAGAGTAAGTGTCATATACTGCATTGCCTTCTATTTTTACAAAAGCTCCATTTTTAACATGGTTTTCAAACTTTTCATAATCTTTTTTGCCTAAAAATACTTTTACGGCCATAGAATAAGTATAATCCGTTATATTAAAGGTAAATAATTTTTTATTTCCCCTTATATCCCTAGTTTCTAAATCAAATACTTCTCCCATGACTACTACATTGCCACTTTCGTTGTTTACATCCTTAATAGGGATTGTATCCCCTTTTATTTTCTTACCATAGGAATATCCATTACTTAGGGTTCTAGGTTTATTAACCTTCTTATTATTAGAACAATTCACCATTCCTTTAGCAATTTCCTTTTCAGCCTTAACAGACTTTTTAACTATTTCTCCATTTTGTTCCCTAAAGCTTTTACTTATAATTTCCACCTTAATATTTTTATTTAGTTCATTATTTATTTTACCTTGAATTTTCCTATCCACTGAATTGCTTTTCATAGCATATAATAATATTTCATTACTAACTTTTAAAATTAAACTATTATTATTTACTTCCCAATCTAGTTTATCCCCCCAAGCTGTACTTGAAGGGACCTGATTTTGAATTAAATAAAGTATATTATCCCAATACTTATCCATTATATCTCCAACACTAATATCCTCTAAATCATAGTTCATTCTAAAATTAATATGGAACCTATAATTAAATTTAGTAGTAAAATATTCTTTTAATAACTCAAATATTTTATCATCTATTATAACCTTTGAAGACAGTATTATATTTAATATATTTTTTTCAGTATTTACATATACTTTTTTTAAATAAAGATTTTCTATATCACTTATTTTTTTAAGTTTAGAATTATCATCTATAATTGATTCTAATTTTTTTCTTGGCATATATTTTTTAGGGTCCCCCTCTAACACTTATAGTAATACATTAGTTATTATGTTTATAGTTCTTCAATTTCTTTAATCAATTCATCTAGTAGTTCTTCTTCCTTTACCTTTTTTATAATCTTACCCTTTTTAAATATTATACCATTTCCTTTACCTCCTGCAATACCTATATCCGCTTCTTTTGCTTCTCCTGGTCCGTTAACTATACAGCCCATTATAGCAACCTTCAATGGCTTTTTAATAGGGTCTAATCTTTCTAAAGCCTCTTCTACAATTTTAATTAAATCTATTTGAGTTCTACCACAGGTAGGACATGAAATAATTTCTACACCCTCATTTAATAAATTTAAAGACTTAAGTATTTCCCGCCCCACCTTTACCTCCTCTACAGGATCACCTGTTAGGGAAACTCTAATAGTATCACCTATACCCCTAGAAAGTAAAGAACCTATGCCTACAGCTGATTTAATAGTTCCTTGCCATGGTGGACCTGCCTCTGTTATACCTAAATGAAAAGGATAATCTACTAATTTAGCCATTTTTTCATGAGATTTTATAGTTAAATCCACATTACTTGCTTTTAAAGAAATTTTTATATTATCATAATTCATTCCCTCTAGTATTCGTACATTTTCCAAGGCACTATAGACTATGGAATCTGCATTGACACCGTTATATTCTTCCAAATATTCTTTTTTTATAGAGCCAGAATTAGCACCTATCCTAATGGGTACATTTCTTTCTTTACATATTTTTACTACCTCTTGTATCTTTTGTTTTGAGCCAATATTACCAGGATTAATTCTTAAGCAATCAGCCCCATTTTTCACTGATTCAATTGCTAATTTATAGTCAAATTGTACATCAGATATTAAGGGGATATTTATTTCTTTTTTAATTTCACCTATAGCCTTACATGATTCTATATCTGTTACGGCAACCCTTATTATATGACAACCTGCCTCTTCCAAATCCTTTATTTGTTTAACTGTTGAATCTATATCTTTAGTATTTGTATTAGTCATAGATTGGACAGTAATAGGTGCATCACCACCAATTGGTACATCTCCAACCATAATTTTTTTACTCTTTCTTCTTTCCACAATATCACCTTCCCAATAGCTTAAACCTAACAATATCTGTATAGGTAACAAATACCATTAAACCTAATAATAATACAAATCCTATAAGATGTATAACACCTTCCTTTTCTGGATCCATTGGTTTGCCCCTAAACAACTCTATAATTAAAAATAATATTCTACTACCATCTAAAGCAGGAATAGGTAATAAATTAAAGAAGCCTAAGTTTACACTAATATATCCCATTAAAGAAAGTACATTTATAAAACCATATTTAGCTGCATCACCTATAGTATGAATTACTCCTATAGGACCAGATAAATAATCGGACGTTACTTCACCCCTAAATAACATTCCTAAAAACTGAAACATAAGTTTTAATATTGTACCAGTTTCTTGAAAACCAGCCTTTATTGATAACAGAAATCCTTTTTCCATTACTGGTGCTATTCCTATCATTATTCTTTCTTCTTCTTTATTAAAAGTTGGTATTAAAGCAATATCTTTTGTTTCCCCATTTCTAAGTATTGTAATTTCCATTTCTTCATCTGCTTTGGCATTACTTATTTCTACAACTATAGAATTCCAACTTTTTACGTCTTTATTGTTAATTCTAATAATTGAATCTCCAGATTCCAATCCAGCCCTATGGGCAGGTGAGTCTACTATAGGCTCTTGAATCACCGTTGTAGGTACTCCAACTATACCTGAAATAATTGAATATACAATAATAGCTAATATGAAATTCATAATAGCACCTGCTACAATTACAGCCATTCTTGCCCATATTGGCTTATTATTAAAACTTCTCGGATCATTAGAACGTTCATCTTCACCTTCCATTCTTACATATCCACCTATAGGTAATGCCCTTATAGTATAATCAGTTTCACTAGTTTGTTTTTGATATAATTTAGGTCCCATACCAATAGAAAATTCATGTACCTTAATTCCAACTAATTTTGCTACTGCAAAATGTCCAAATTCATGGAACAAAATTACAAATAAAAATACAAAGATTGCCGCTATTGCTGTTTGCAAAAAATTCACCCCTAAGTAAAAAAGTATTTTATATAATAATATACTGCTGGTGCGGTTAAAAGTATGCTATCAAATCTATCTAAAACTCCACCATGACCAGGAATTATATTTCCAAAATCCTTTATTTTAGTAGCCCTTTTTATTTTTGATGCTGCTAAATCCCCTAGTTGTGCTATTATTGAAACTACTATTCCCAGTATGATTAAAGCCCCTATTTCCTTCAACCCCATAAATTTTGAAAACAATACAGTCAATAATACACTACCTAATACCCCGCCTATTGAGCCCCCAATTGTCTTATTTGGGCTAATACTAGGGCATAATTTTTTTGTACCGAATAAATTTCCAGATATATAGGCAAAGGTATCAGTTCCCCAAGCAATTATATAAACTAGCCATATATATTTTACTTTGTCTAGATATACAATATGATTCAAAAAAAATGGTATATAAAACATACTAAGAAAAGTAACAGCAGTATCCTGGAAACTTACTTCTTTTTTGAAAACAGGTATTATTAATAGTAAAGTAAGAAAAATTGCTATTAAAAATTCTAAAGATAATAAATTAAATGCCAAATTTCTAAAAAACAATGCTATAGCAAATAAATACCCTATAATTTTTATGGGTTTATATTTTACATTTTCTAATGCTGTATAAAACTCATAAAGTCCTACTAAAGAAAGTAATAAAACTAAACCGCTTAATAAAGCTCCACCTTTCATGGTTATAAATATTATTAAAATAAGACCTACTATCCCACTAATACTTCTAATTAATAGCTCTTTCACTTAAATTCCCCCAAACCGTCTTTCCCTATTTTGATAATCAACAATTGCCTGGTAAAACTTTTCCTCATCAAAATCCGGCCAATAAATATTTGAAAACAAAAATTCAGTATATGCTATTTGATATAGTAAAAAATTACTAACCCTCAATTCACCACTAGGTCTAATAAGTAAATCCGGATCTGGTTGATCTTTAGTATATAAATAATTAGAGAAAGTATTCTCATTTAAATCATCTATATCCATTTTACCCATTTTTACATCTCTTAATAAATTTTTTACACCATAAATTATTTCATCTCTACCGCCATAGTTTAATCCAATATTAAGAATCATACCCGTATTATTTTTAGTTTTTTCCACAGCCCTTTCTACTTCCTTTCTAGGAGCTTCTGGAAGTTTAGAATAATCTCCTAAAATTATTATTTTAACATTATTTCTATGAATTCTATTTAATTCATATTTAATATAATGAACTAGTAATTTCATAAGCCCTTCTATTTCGGTCTCTGGCCTTTTCCAATTCTCAGTAGAAAAAGCATATAAAGTTAAATGTTCTATCCCTATATTACCAGCCACTTCAACTATTTCTTTAACTCTTTCTACACCTACCTGATGCCCATAGTTTCTTGGCATATGCCTTTTTTTCGCCCATCTTCCATTTCCATCCATAATAATAGCTATATGCTTCGGCAAATTATTCATATCTATTTGTGATCTCAATTTATCCTTCTTTTTCATACTATAAGGCCTCCAATCAGCAAAAACCCCTTCTTTTTAAGAAGGGGGTAATTTTAAATCTCCATCAATTCTTCTTCTTTTACCTTAGTTATCTTATCAATTTCCTCAATATACCTATCAGTAATTTTTTGTACCTCTTCTTCAGCTAATTTTTGTTCATCTTCGCTAATTTCTTTGTTTTTTTCCATTTTTTTAATTTTATCATTAGCTTCTCTTCTAGTATTTCTTACTGCTATTTTAGCATTCTCAGCATTTTTACCTACTACTTTAGCTAAATCTCTTCTTCTTTCTTCTGTTAGCTGAGGGATAGGCAATCTTACAAGTTTTCCATCATTTGAAGGATTTAAACCTAAATCTGATTTTAAAATAGCCTTTTCAATCTCAGGTATTAAATTTGGGTCCCAAGGTTGTATTACTAATAATCTTGGTTCTGGCGCAGAAATACTAGAAACTTGATTTAGAGGAGTCATTACACCATAGGATTCAACAGTAATTTTACTAAGTAAGGCTGGATTAGCCCTTCCTACCCTAATGCCCATAAGCTCATCTTTAAAAGCATTAATTGAGTTTTCCATTTTTTCTTCTGTTTCCTTATGAACATCTAAATACATATTTATTCCTCCTTAATATGTGTACCAATTTTTTTACCTAGAACAACATTAACAATATTGTCCGGTTCATCAATGCCAAAAACTATCAAAGGAATGTTATTATCCATACATAATGAAGTAGCAGTAGAATCTATTACTCCTAATCCCATATTTAATATATCTATGTAACGTAAATTTTCAAATTTTTTAGCTGAGAAATTTTCATTAGGATCTGAATCATAAACTCCATCTACACCTTTTTTTGCTAATAATATTACCTCTGCTTCGATTTCAGCAGCCCTTAGAGCGGCAGCTGTATCTGTTGAAAAGTAAGGGTTACCTGAACCAGCTGCAAATATTACTACTCTATTTTTTTCTAAATGTCTAATTGCTTTTCTTCTAATATAGGGTTCGGCAATTTGTCTCATTTCTATAGCTGTTTGAACTCTAGTTTTTACGCCCTTTTTTTCTAGGGCCTCTTGTAAAGCAAGTCCATTTATGACAGTTCCTAACATTCCCATATAATCTGATGTAGTTCTATCCATTTGTTTAGCACTACGCCCTCTCCAAAAATTTCCTCCGCCAACTACAATACTTACTTCTACTCCAATTTCATGAATTTTTTTTACTTCTTCAGATATAGTAGAAATAGTTTTCTCATCCAGTCCAAATCCTTTATCACCAGCTAATGCCTCGCCACTTAGTTTTAAAATTACTCTTTTATATTTTGGTTGGGACATATTAACACTCCTTAATGCTCATTTAGTTTCTATTGTATTAATGGAGAACAATATTGTTCTCCATTAATACAATAAATTATTTTTTGATTACTTTTCCATTTGTTTTTCAACTTCTGCAGCAAAATCTTCTTCCCTTTTTTCTAGTCCTTCTCCAACTACAAATCGTTCAAATCTTCTTATTTTTATATTTTCACCTATTGTTGATATTTTTTCATTTAATAAATCTTTAATCTTCTTGTCGCCATCCTTTATATAAGGTTGTTCAAGTAAACATACTTCTTCATAATATTTCGCAATTCTACCAGATACTATTTTCTCAGCAATATGTTCAGGTTTCCCTTCATTTATTGCTTGTTGAAGTAAAATTTCTTTTTCTTTTTCTATTTCTGCTTCTGGTACATCTTCTTTTGCAACATACGTAGGATTTGATGCAGCTACTTGCATCGCTATGTCTTTAACAAATTTTTTAAATTCATCAGTTTTAGCAACAAAATCCGTTTCTGAATTTACTTCAACTAATACACCAATTCTGCCATTATGTATATATGCATCCACAAGGCCTTCAGCTGCAATTCTGTCAGATTTTTTAGCTGCTTTTAATAATCCTTTTTCTCTTAGAAGAACTATTGCTTCATCTATATCACCATCAGTTTCCACTAAGGTATTTTTACAATCTAACATTCCTGCACCAGTTTTTTCTCTTAATTCCTTTACTAAAGCTGCACTTATTTTCATCTTTTCCCTCCTATATTGTAAAAAGGGTAAGAGTTGTAAGGGAAGATCCCTTTATAAAACCCTTACCTTTTATAAATTGATTATTCTTCTATATCTAATTGTTCCCCTTGTTTACCTTCTAATACTGCATTAGCCACTGTTTCAGTTATAAGCTTAACTGCTCTTATAGCATCATCATTTCCAGGAATAACGTAATCAATTTCATCTGGATCACAATTTGTATCTACAATAGCTATAACAGGAATGCCTAAGATTTGAGCTTCTCTTACAGCAATTCTTTCTTTTCTTGGGTCTACAACATAAACTGCATCTGGAAGCTTATCCATAGTTTTTATACCACCTAAGAACTTTTCAAGTCTATCAGCCTCATGTTTTAATTGCATAACTTCTTTTTTAGGTAGTACTTCAAATATTCCCTCTTCTTCCATTTTGTTTAACTCATGAAGTCTGTCTACACGTTTTCTAATAGTTTTATAATTAGTCAACATTCCACCTAACCATCTTTGACTAACATAGTGCATACCACATCTTTTTGCTTCTGTCTCAATGGCTTCCTGAGCTTGTTTTTTAGTACCAACAAATAAAATTTCACCATCGTTTTCTGCAATTTCTCTAATAAAATTGTAAGCATCATCAATCATTTTTACAGTTTGTTGCAAATCAATTATATAGATACCATTTCTTTCCGTAAAAATATATTCATCCATTTTAGGATTCCATCTTCTTGTTTGATGGCCAAAATGAACACCCGCTTCTAGTAAACTTTTCATTGTAACTACTGACATACTTTCACCTCCGTGTTTTATTCCTCCACCCTCTTCCTACTCCAAAAGGACCATTAACAGGCACATCTTCAAGAGTCCAAGGGTGTGCGTAATTACTCTAGTAGTATACCATATACTAAAAAAATTATCAACAACAAATCCTAAATTTCTTACTTAAAGTGGCATCATTAATTTTTCAACAATTTTTCTAAATCTACTATCATAATCACCCTATTATTAACTTTACCAATATCTTTAATATATTCGTTAAAATTATTCTCTTCAATTACCAATGGCCTATTTATTCCATTATCATTGATTTGCAAAATTTCGGAAGAATATTCTACTATAAGTCCAACAGTATTCTTTTCATCTGATACTATAATTACCCTAGTATCTGAATCTATTTCAATCTTACCAATACCAAGTTTATCTTTTAAATCTATAATAGGAACTATCTCTCCCCTTAAATTTATAACTCCCTTTATAAAAGAAGGTGCATTTGGTACTTTAGTACATTCCTGCATCTTTTCAATAGAAAGTACATTTTCTATATTTAGCCCATAATCCCTATTGTCAAGCTTAAAAATTACATATTTTTCTTCAATGCCAAAGGCCATAATAATCCACCTCTCTAAAATAATGAATTTACATCTAGTATTAATGCTATTTTTCCATTTCCAAGGATAGTTGCTCCGGCCAAATACTTCGTTTCTCTTAAATATTTGCCTAAAGGCCTTATTACAACCTCCTCTTGTCCAATTAAATTATCAGCTAACAGAGCTATTTGTCTATCTCCTTTTCTAAGAACTACTATTTTAACTTCCTTAGAATATAATTTATTATCTATTCCCATTAACTTGTTCAACCTTATAAGAGGCAAAGTCTCTCCACCATATAATATAGTTTCCTGCCCCTGTACACTTTTTATATCATTAATGTTAACATTACCTATCTCAGATATAGAACTTAAAGGAATAGCAAATATTCCATCCTCCAATCCAATTAATAAAACTTCTATAATAGATACAATTGATGGCACCCTAACTTTCATAAGAGTATTATGTAAACTAGCTGTTACCTTTTCTAAATCCCCTATAATTTCCTCTATATCTCCCCTATTTAATATATTACTTGAATCTTTCATTCTATCTTTTATGGTTATCAACTCATGTACTAAACTTGATAAATCATCTAATCTATTAATATCTACCTTTACAGCTTCATTAGATTTATTTACTACTTCATTTTTCTCTTTATATAATTCTTTTGATGCTACTTTTTTCTTTTCGCCATTTTTAGAATTATCAGTTTCAATTTTAACATTTTTATCTGGATTAATAGGTAGAATATTCACTTCATCTACTTCAACAATGTTTAATAATTCTTTTTCAATTTCCTTCTCATTATATTTTGTAATAATAAGTATCTTAAATTCTAGATTAAATTTTTCATTTTCAATATCCTCAGCTGAAGGATTGGAAGATATAATCCTTGCAAATTTTTTTACAGTATTTAAAATAACAAAAGCCCTTGCAGACTTTAGCATACAATCGTCTTGCAATTTTATAGATATTTTATAACTATTTAGATCTTTCTTTGTCCCACTATTAATAAGGTTTAAAACATCCTTATCTATATTAATTTTTTCATTATTATTTTTGGGAGAATCTATTAGTTTTTTCTTATTTTTATTTAGGACTTTTCTAAGTAAAATTACTACATTTTCATAATCCTTACTATCTTCCTCTCCAACTTCATCAATATTTTTTATGGAATACTCTAATTCATAGAAACACTGAAATAATACATCTATAATATTAGTATCTATATTAATTTTATCATTTCTAAGATCATCTAAAACATTCTCCATAATTTGAGTTAAACCAGCTACATTTGTAAATCCCATAGTTCCAGACATATTTTTTAAAGTATGGGTTATTCTAAATAACTCCTGTAATAATTTCTTATTGGAAGAATCTTTTTCTAATTCTAATAAAAAATACTCCATATTTTGTAAATGTTCTTTTGACTCTTTAACAAATATATCTAAATATTGATTAATATCTAAATCCACTAGTGACACCTCCATTTTTATAGTGGTAATATATCTATAGTAATTGTAGTTATATAAATTTTTTCACTGCTTCCACTACCTTATCTGCCTGAAAAGGTTTGACTATAAAATCTTTTGCCCCCGCCTGAACTGCTTCAATAACCATAGACTGTTGTCCCATTGAAGAAGACATAATAATATTTGCATCTTCATCAATTTTTTTAATTTCTTTTACTGCCTGAATACCATCTACCTCAGGCATAGTAATATCCATTATGACTAAAGTTGGTTTCAATTCTTTATACTTTTCTATGGCCATAGCACCATTTCCAGCCTCACCAATTACTTGGAAACCATTTTTCGTTAAAATATCTTTTAGCATCATTCTCATAAAGTTTGTATCATCTACAATTAATATTCCTTCAGACATTTTATAACCTCCCCGTATTAATAAATTTAGCCTTTTGCATATATATTTGACATTTACCCATTATTTTTTAAATTTAATAACCGTTTTAGGTATAAATTACGCCATATGCCTATATATTATATCAACTATTTCTATTATAAAAGAAACTTTTTATTTAAATTATATAAACTTAGTTATAATTATATTTTATACAATAAAAAATAGTAGGTTATTAACCTACTATTCTGCTACCTTTTCCAACTCATCCAATAATTTATCATTGAGTATTTTTATGTGGGTACCTTTCATACCTAGAGACCTAGATTCTATAACACCTGCACTTTCAAATTTTCTCAAAGCATTTACTATTACAGATCTAGTTATCCCTACTCTATCAGCAATTTTACTTGCTACTAGTAAGCCTTCATCTCCATCTAATTCATTAAATATATGTTGCATAGCTTCTAATTCAGAATAAGATAAAGTTCCTATAGCCATTTGTACCACTGCTTTTTTTCTAACCTCTTCTTCAACTTCCTCGCTTTTAGCCCTGAGTATTTCCATACCTACAATTGTAGCACTGTATTCAGCTAAAACTAAATCATCTTCTGTAAACAATCTACCAAATCTAGCTAAAACTAAAGTACCTAATCTAGCACCACCGCTATTTATTGGTATTATAGTTGCAATTTTATCTGGATAGTCACATTCAGATACTTGATCAAATACACATTCAGTTATTTCCTCTACATTTTCCCTTGTTTCTACTATCTTTAGTAGTCCCTCATTATATTTTTTAGGAAATCTTTTCTCTCTTACAACTTCTTCTTGAATAATGTCACAGTCGAAACCAGTTGATAGTTTATAACCAAGAACCCTACCTCTTCGACTAGCAATATATACATTTGCATCTAAAATATCACTAAGTATATCACTTAACTCTGGAAAAGAAACAGGTTTTGAACCTGTACTTTGAAGTGATTTATTTAATCGTCTAGTTTTTTGTAGCAATCCTTCACCCATTATGATCCTCCTTTTATAATATATATTTTGATATGTCTTTTTGCTGAATTTCACTCATCAGTTTTTCTTTAACATAATTTTCATCAATTACAACCTCTTTATTTTCCAAATCTGGTGCATTAAAAGAAATATCTTCAAATAGTCTTTCTAAGACTGTATGGAGTCTTCTAGCACCAATATTTTCTGATTGCTGATTAGAGATATATGCAAAATTTGCAATTTCATCGAGAGCTTCATCAGTAAAGTCAACTCTAACCCCTTCAGTTTCCATTAACAATTGGTACTGTTTTGTCAAAGCATTTTTAGGTTTAGTTAAAATCTCTTTAAAATTTCCCTTAGTTAAACTATCTAGCTCCACTCTTAAAGGAAATCTACCTTGAATTTCTGGTATTAAATCACTAACTTTTGATACATGAAAAGCTCCAGCAGCAATAAATAACATATAGTCGGTTTTTACTGGTCCATACTTAGTTACAACAGTACTCCCCTCAATAATAGGGAGTATATCTCTTTGTACTCCTTCCCTAGAAACATCAACATTAGAGCCATATTCTTTACCAGCAATCTTATCTATTTCATCAATGAAAATAATACCATTTTCCTCTGCCCTACTAATAGCTTCTCTTATAACCTCATCCATATCCACCAATTTTTGAGCTTCTTGAGCACTAATAATCTTTTTTGCTTCCTTAACAGTAGTTTTCCTCTTCCTTGTTTGCTTAGGTAATATACTTCCAAAAATATCACTCATGTCAATATTTAATTCTTCCATACCTATTCCACTAAAATACTCTACAGTGGAATTTAAAGATTCTTCTACTTCTATCTCAATTATTTCATTATCAAGTTCCCCATTTTTAAGTTTTTTTCTTAGTGTTTCTTGATGGAATTTTACATTTTCCATTTCTTTTCTGCGTTTTTCTATATCTTCCTTTTCTTCTTTCTTACCTTCTTCTAACGCTCCAAATAAATATTCAATTGGGTCAGAAGTGTCAACTTTTTTTGCTGGTAAAGGTGCAAGCTTATGTATGATTTTTTCCTCAGCTAATACTTCGCTTTTATCATAGACTTTGTCTAGTTTTTCAGCTTTAACAATTCTTATTGAGGCTTCTACTAAATCTCTCACCATAGAGTCTACATCTCTACCAATATATCCAACCTCTGTAAATTTAGTTGCTTCAACCTTCACAAAAGGTGCATCTACAAGTTTAGATAATCGTCTTGCAATTTCCGTTTTACCAACTCCTGTAGGACCCATCATTAGTATATTTTTTGGTTTTATTTCTTCTTTAAATTCAATATCTAATTTATTTCTTCTGTATCTATTTCTTAAGGCAATAGCAACAACCTTTTTAGCTCTTTCTTGACCAATTATATATTTATCTAATTCTAGAACTACCTGACTTGGTGTTAAGTTCTTCATACTACCATCTCCTTAGAGAACTTCTACTGAAATATTATCATTTGTATAAACACATATTGATGAAGCTATTAATAAAGCTTCTTTTACTATGTCATTTACTTGTAAGTTTGAATATTTAGATAAAGCTTTTCCTGCTGCTAAAGCATAATTCCCACCGGAACCAATAGCAGCAATATTTTCTTCTGGTTTTATAACCTCACCATTTCCTGATATAACAAGTAAAGTTTCTTTATTTCCTGCTATAAGCATTGCTTCTAATTGTCTAAGGACTTTATCACTTCGCCACCTTCTGGCAAGTTCTATAGCAGCCCTTTCTAAATTCCCATCATGTTGGTCTAGTTTTTCCTCTAATATTTCTGCCAATGTTAAAGCATCAGCAACAGAACCTGCAAATCCAATAATTACCTCATCATTATATATTTTTCTAACTTTTTTTGCAGTATTTTTCATAATGGTCTTATCACCCATAGTTATTTGACCATCACCAGCAATAGCCACACTGTCTCCCTTTTTAATTGCAATAATTGTAGTTCCTCTTAGCATAGTTCCACACTCCTATTTTTCTCCCAAACAAATGACATGATATCATAATTTTATTATACCTTCAATAGGATTAAAAAATATTTTCAGAATATTATTCTCCCACTAAACTACTTATATCGTTTTTTGGTAAAACTAAGATTTTTCTTCCTTTTCAACTCTTTTATACCCACATTCTTTATTACTACATATGATATTTGTTCCTTTTTTATTTTTTTTCTTAACCATATAACTACCACAATCAGGACATTTTTCTTCAACGGGTTCATTCCAAGATATAAAATTACATTTCGGGAAATTACTACAGCCATAAAAAAGTCTACCTTTTTTTGATCTTCTCTTAATTACCTCACCATTACATATAGGACATTTAACATTTATCTTGTCAACTATAGGCTTTGTATTCTTACACTCAGGATATCCTGGACATGCTAGAAATTTACCATACCTTCCGTGTTTCACCACCATATTTCTACCACATTTTTCACAAATAACATCAGTTTCTTGTTCCTTTATTTCGATTTTTTCTATTTCTTTTTCTGCTTTTTCAAGAACTACATAAAAATCATCATAGAAATCCTTTACAACATCTTTCCAATAGTGACCACCTTCAGCAACTTTATCTAGCCTTTCCTCCATATCTGCAGTAAACTTTTCATTAATAATGTTGTCAAAATATTCATTTAATAAGTCATTTACTAATACGCCTAGTTCTGTAGGTTCAAAACTTCTATTAATCAATACTACATATTCCCTGTTTAAAATAGTTGAAATAGTAGGAGAATATGTACTTGGCCTACCTATTCCCAGTTCCTCTAAAGTCTTTATTAAACTAGCCTCTGTATATCTAGCTGGCGGCTGAGTAAAATGTTGCTTTGGGGTAATTTTATTCAGCTTTACTATTTCACCTTTTTCTAATAAAGGAAATTCTAAATTTCTATCTTTTTTATCAGAAATATTATATTCTTTCATAAAACCATCAAAAATGATTTTAGAACCAGATGACCTAAATACATAAGAATTAGACAGTATATTAACAGTCATAGTCCTATATACAGCGGGACTCATCTGGCTAGCTATAAATCTTCTCCATATTAAATCATATAATTTATATTGATCTAAAGTCAATGAGGCCTTTATATCATCAGGTGCCTTCTCTATAGAAGTAGGTCTAATACCTTCATGGGCATCTTGAGTTTCTTTTTTAGAATTATTACTAAAATTTCTACCTCCATTTGAATAATCTTTCCCATATTTACTAATAATATATCCTCTTGCACCTTTTATTGCTTCATTAGATATTCTAGTAGAGTCCGTTCTAATATAAGTTATTAAACCTTCAGTACCTTTACCCTTAATAGCAATACCTTCATATAATTGTTGGGCAATTGCCATAGTTTTTTTTGCAGAAAATCCTAATCTTCTAGATGCATCTTGTTGAAGCGAACTAGTTGTATATGGCGGATAAGGATTTCTACGTCTTTTACCTGTTTTTACTTCATCTACTATAAATTTATCTTTATCTATACTATCTAGTACTTTATTAACATCCTTTTTATTTTTAAGTTCTAATTTCTCATCTTTTTTGCCTTTCCTTATTCCGTAAAAACTAGATTCAAAACTTACTTTATCTTTACTATGATAAGCAGTTATACTCCAATACTCTTTAGGAATAAATTCTTCAATTTCATTTTCCCTATCACATATTAACTTCACAGCTACAGATTGAACACGCCCTGCGCTCAAACCTTTTCTTATTTTCCTCCATAATAAAGGGCTTATTTTATAACCTACTAGCCGGTCAAGAGCTCTCCGGGCTTGTTGAGCATCGACTAGATTCCTATCTATAGGTCTCGGTTTATCTACTGCTTTTAAAACAGCATCCTTGGTTATTTCACTAAATTCTATTCTTATTGGGTCTTTCTCATCTAATCCTAATATATAAGCTAAATGCCAAGATATAGCTTCACCCTCTCTATCAGGGTCCGTAGCCAGATATATTTTATCAGATTTTTTTGCCTCAGACTTTAATTCCTTAACAACTGGCCCTTTACCTCTTATTGTTATATATTTAGGTTCAAAATCATTCTCTATATCTATACCTAATTTACTCTTAGGTAAATCTCTAACATGACCTACTGAAGCTTTCACATTATAATTTTTTCCTAAAAATCTTTTAATAGTCTTTGCTTTAGCAGGTGACTCAACTATAACTAAATTTTTTTGCAATATTCACACCTCCAAATATTCACAAATATTCTACATTAAAGTATATACTTTACCTGGCATTTCTTCAACAACACCCTTTAACTCTAAAATTGTTAAAGTACTAGTTACAGTAGAAATATCTAAACCAGTTTTATATACAATACTATCGCAATGGGTTGAACCCTCCTTAATACATTTCACAATTTTAATTTCCGTTCCACTTAAATTAGAAAAATTTATCTTTTTCTCGTTAATTTCCTCAATCTTTTCATGTAGCTCATATATTTCTTCTATAATATCATGCACATCCATAACTATTTTTGCACCATCTTTAATTAACTTATTAGTCCCCTTGCTAAATAGGCTATTTATATTGCCAGGAACAGCAAAAATCTCTTTACCTTGTTCTGCTGCAAAACTAGCAGTGATTAAGGAGCCACTTTTTTCTTCCGCCTCAACTACAACTACTCCTAAGGATAAGCCACTAATAATCCTATTTCTTTGAGGAAAATTATAGGGTAAAGGTTTAGTCCCCAGAGGAAACTCTGATATAACTATACCATTTTCACATATAGAATTATAAAGTCCCTTGTTTTTTGCTGGATAAACTATATCAATACCACTACCTAGCACTGCTATGGTCCTACCATTTTCTTTTAATGCCCCTTTATGAGCACTAGTATCTATGCCATTAGCCATTCCACTAACAATAGTTATGTCTAAGCCAGATAGTTCATTAGCTATTTTTTTACCAGCCCACATGCCATAACTAGTTGCCTTTCGAGATCCAACAATAGCTATTGCCAAATTGTCCTTGGGAGAAAATTCTCCCTTATAATATAGGACTTTTGGACTTCCATATATATATCTTAAACTCTTAGGGTATGTATTATCAAATATAGTGACTACATTAACATTATTTTTCTCCATATTTGATAGTACATTCTCTAAAAATTCATGTTTTCTATAATATATAATACGCTCCTTCGTCTTCTTTCTAATACCCTTTAAAGCCATAATATCTTTACTAGGTATATGCCATAACTTAGAAATATCATCATATTCATCCATTAATAATTCAATAGTTGAGTTCCCAATATTAATACTATTTAACCATATAAGTATACCTCTATTAGTAACTTCCCCCATTATATTACCCCCAATACTTTTTATCCAAACTTCTATATTGTATAGCTTCTAAAATATGTTTTTCACTTATTTTCTCTTTCATATCTAGATCAGCAATAGTCCTAGATACTTTTAAAATTTTATTATAACTTCTTGCACTAAATTTAAATTTATTAAAAGCTTGATTCATAATAACTTCTGCTTCCGAAGTTAGTATACAATATCTTTCTAAAAGTTTGGGTATTAATTGAGAATTAGAATAAATACCTTCGTCTTTATATCGAAATAGCTGTCTTTCCCTAGCTTCACTTACCCTTTCCTTTATAGTAGCCGATGACTCAGTATATACATCTGTGCTTAAATCCTTATAATCTACTGGAAGCACCTCTATATGGATATCTATTCTATCCAAAAGTGGATGACTAATTTTATTTAAATATCTTCCAATATTTCCTTCAGTACAATTGCATTGGTGGAAAGGATCACCATAGTAACCACAGGGACATGGATTCATACTGCCAACTAACATAAAGTTGGCAGGGTATGTAAGACTAGCATTTAAACGAGAAATAGTTACTATACCATCTTCCATTGGTTGTCTCAAAGCATCTAATACCTTTTTTTGGAACTCGGGTAACTCATCTAAAAATAAAACACCATTATGAGCCAAAGACACTTCTCCAGGTTTTGGAGTTCTTCCTCCACCAATTAGCGATGATTCAGTTACAGTGTGATGAGGTGAACGGAAAGGTCTCTTTACGATTAAAGAGTTATGTTCTAATAATCCAGATACACTATATATTTTAGTAGTTTCTATAGATTCATCAAATACTAATTTAGGTAGTATAGATGGAATTCTTCTAGCTGCCATAGTTTTCCCGGATCCTGGCGGCCCAATTATAATTATATTATGAAATCCGCCAGCCGCGACTTCTAAGGATCTCTTTAGAATCTCTTGTCCTTTTATATCACTAAAATCCTCTAAGATCTCATCATTATTAGAAGAAATATTTTCTTTTCCACCTTTATATGGTTTTAAACTTTCCTTTCCATTTAAAAAGGCCACTAATTGTCTTAAATTTTTTACAGGGAATATATTTATTCCTTCAATCATACAGGATTCATCTTTATTATTATAAGGTAGAATTACATTTTTAATTCCCAATTCCCTCAAAGAAATAACCATTGGTAATGTACCATCAATGGCCGTAATTTGTCCATCCAAAGAAAGCTCACCTATAAAAATAGTATTATCATAGTTTTTTTCATGAATAATGCCTAAGGCTGACAATATTCCTACAGCTATTGCTAAATCAATTTGAGATCCTTCTTTTCTTAAATTGGCCGGAGCTAAATTTACAGTAATTCTGTTTAAAGGGAAATAATAATTACTATTTTTTATTGCAGTTCTAACTCTTTCTTTAGATTCCCTAATACCGATATCAGGAAGTCCAACTATACGAAAACAGGGCATACCTCTAGATAAGTCCGTCTCTACATCTACTATATAGCCATTTAGACCTTGCAATACGCAAGTTTTCACTTTTGAATACATAGACTCTTCCTTTCCACCAATTGTATTTTATAAAAAAACTACCATCTATTACCTGGGGAATAGGGAAAAAAGCATTTCTATTACCTACATACTAAAAGCATTATCTATATGATTTATCCTCTTATCATGCCCTATATAAACTTCCACTATATCAAATCTAGGTTGATAATAATGCATATTTTTCAAACTCATATAATACAAAGCTGTCCTCATTATTTTCATTTGCTTTTCCCTATTTACTGCCTCATAGGGATGTCCATAATAAGTGCTAGTTCTTGCTTTAACCTCTACAAATACCAATATTTTATTTTTAATAGCAATTATATCTATTTCACCAGTTCTAATTCTAAAGTTCTTTTCTAAAATTTTATATCCCTGTGCAACTAAATATTCTTCTGCAATTTTCTCCCCTAGCTTTCCCTTTTCTATATTTGTCCTCATTTTCCTCCCCTTTTTCTTAATTATTAAATAAGTTTAACTCTCTATTTTGTAATTAACACTTTAACATAATAAAAATTTTAATTAAACAAATATTTTAATAATTACTACTTATTTTTAATAATATAAGTATAGGTTTTTAGAGTTTCTTACTTAATCTGGATTGGTCTGTAAAATATTTTTTAAAAAGCTCAACCTATGAATTGGTGAAGGCCCTAGCTTTTTTATTGCATCTCTATGTTCTTTAGTCCCATATCCTTTATTTTTTTCAATTTTATAACCTTTATATTTATCTCCCCAAACTTTACATTGTCTATCTCTATAAACTTTTGCTATAATAGACGCACATGCTATACCATGACATTTAGCATCACCTTTAATTATATTTGATTGGGGAATTGGTAATTCAATTTTTTCTGCATCTATTAATAAATAATCAGGAGTTATAGGCTTTCCATTCTCATCTTTTAAGTTTAATACAGCCTTTTTCATAGCTAGTTTTGTACTTTCTTTAATATTTATTTCGTCTATAACCTTAGGTTCAATACTTCCTATACCTATAGCAATAGCCTTTTCCTTTATTTCATCATACAATCTTTCACGTTTCTTTTCAGTTAATTTTTTTGAATCTTTTACCCCTTCTATTATTAAATCTTTAGGCATGATTATAGCACAGGCTACTACATTACCAGCTAAAGGGCCTCTGCCAACTTCATCAATACAAGCTATATAATTACAACCCTTGTCCCAAAGTTCTTGCTCTAATTTTAACAAATCTAACTCCTCCTACTAGGAAACTCTAAAGTCATTCTTCCAAGTTTACCTTTTCTAAAATCATCTATTATTAAGTTACCAGCTTTCATATAATCAACTACTCCACCTCTTTGTATACATCCACGTTTTTTTGCTATTTCTAATATTATATCATGAGTAGAATTTCTTTCCACCTCTATAGCATATCTTTTTTCCAAATTTTCTGGATATATACCTTTTACCATATCTATAAAATGGAAAGCTAAATCATCCATCTCTAATAATTCATCCTTTATAGCACCAGTAAAGGCTAAATTTAATCCAATATTCTCATCTTTAATCTCACTCCATAAAACTCCTGGAGTATCTAGTAATTCCAAATCTTTTCTAATTCTTATCCATTGATTCCCTTTAGTTATACCTGGTTTATTACCTGTTCTAGCACCTTTTCTACCAGAAAGGCTATTTATTAAAGCAGATTTCCCTACATTAGGTATACCAATAATCATGGCTCTCATAGGCTGAGCTTTAACCCCTTTTTTCTTTAAGGCATCTCTTTTGTCCTTTGTAAGTTTGTAAGAATAATTTATAATATCCTTAATACCCTTATTACTTATTGCATTAACTAAAACAGCTGGTATTTTGTTTTCTTGAAAATATTTTATCCATTCTAAGTTCCCTTTTTCACTACTTAAATCAGACTTATTTAATATAATAAGCTGTGGTTTGTTTTTAATTAACTGTTTTATTGCCGGATTATTACTACTATAGGGAATTCTGGCATCTATAAGTATATAGACTATATCAACTAAATTTACATTTTGTCTTATAGAGTTTTTTGTTTTTTTCATATGGCCTGGAAACCAATTCGTTTTCATAATATTATCACCAACTTATTTATTCATAAATAAATATTGGGACTATAATAAGCCCCAATATTTTAGTAATTTGATTTTTCTTTAACTCTTGCAGATTTACCTTGTCTTTCTCTTAAATAATATAATTTAGATCTTTTTGTTTTTCCTCTTCTAGTAACAACAATTTTTTCAATTTTTGGTGAATGAAGAGGAAATGTTCTTTCAACTCCAACACCATAAGATATTCTTCTTACTGTAAAAGTTTCTCTAGCTCCCCCACCTTGTCTCTTTAGAACTGTCCCTTCAAAAACTTGAATTCTTTCACGGGAACCTTCTTTAACTTTATAATGTACTTGAACACTATCTCCTGCTCTAAATTGAGGAAGATCTTCCCTTAATTGTTCAGCTTCAATCATCTTAATAACATCCATTAGATAAACCTCCTTTCTCCATAGACGTTCATATCCTATAGACAGAGGACCGCCCGTTATAACTTGCTCTGTGTATTATAACACATGTATATTTAAAAAACAATATTATTGAAATATTATGCTACTTTTCAAAATTATTTTTATATTTTCCATTGCGCATTAATATTTTTTGCCAATCTAAGCTCTGGCCAAAATATATCAATTAGTACTATATTTCCTTCCCTTTTAGATTCCTTACTTATTTTCCAAGAATACCCTTCTTTAGTTTCTTCAATACTCTTAGTTATTAACCAATTATCCTTTAATAAACGTTCGGTATATTCGGTTAGGTCTTCCTTCTTAACTACATCTGCTTTATAAACTAATTCCACTGTTCTTAGACCTATCTTAGTGCTTTTTTATTTTCCTGAATTTCCCTTTCACCAACGACAAAATAAAGAGATGGAACCTCATTTCCTCCAACTTTAATAATTTCATCCTTACTAGATGTACAACCTGCAAGCAAAGGCATAAAAGCCATCAATAATGTAAAGATTCCAAACTTGGCCTTCTTCCTAGGTTTTATTATTTTCTAACTTCCACCACATATTATACATAGAATTCAAAAACTAACTCAAGTTAGAATGTTAGTAAATATC
>DATGTQ010000201.1 GCA_035301805.1 Tissierellales bacterium | reverse complement strand
ATATGACTGAGAGAATGGCCTATGAAATTGATCTAGATGATCCTTATATTACTTTAGAAAATGAGTATATAGAGTCAGTATGGTGGATATTAGATAAATTTTTTAAGGAAGATTTTATATATGAAGGACATAAAATATTACCTTACTGTTCTAGATGTGGAACTGGCCTTGCTTCTCATGAAGTAGCCCAAGGATATGAAGAAATAGAAACAGAAACTATAACTGTTAAATTTAAAAGAAAAGATAAAGATGAATACTTTTTAGCATGGACTACAACTCCTTGGACATTGCCAAGTAATGTGGTATTAACTGTAAATCCAGAAGAAATATATATAAAAATAAAATATAATGACGAAATATACTATGTAAGTAAAGTTTTGGCTGATGATGTACTAGGTGAAGGAGAATATGAAGTTCTAGAAGAAATGAAAGGTAAAGATTTAGAATATATTGAATATGAACAACTTATACCTTTTATGGAGACTAATAAAAAAGCTTTCTTTATTACTCTAGGAGATTATGTAACTACGGATGATGGAACAGGAATAGTTCATTCAGCACCAGCCTTTGGGGAAGATGATTATAATACGGGATTAAAATATAATCTACCTGTATTAAATCCAGTGGATGAGGAAGGACAATTTATGGAAACACCTTGGAAAGGCAAATTTGTAATGGATGCTGACCCAGAGATAGTTAAGTGGTTAAAGGATAATGGGAAGTTATTTAAGAAAGAAAAATTAGCTCATAACTATCCTCATTGTTGGAGGTGTGATACTCCATTACTATACTACGCAAAACCTAGTTGGTATATAGAAATCACAAAGATTAAGGATAGATTAATAGAAAATAACAATGGTATAGGTTGGTATCCTCCTTTTGTTGGGGAAAAAAGATTTGGAAATTGGTTAGAAAATCTAAATGATTGGGCAATTTCTAGAAGTAGATATTGGGGAACTCCTCTAAATATTTGGAGATGTGATGACTGTGGTCATATAACGAGTGTTGGTTCTAGAAAGGAATTAGCAGATAAAGCTATAGAAGATATAGATGAAAATATAGAATTACACAGGCCTTATGTAGATGATGTTCATATAAAATGTGAAAAATGTAATGGCACTATGACTCGGGAAGAAGATGTAATAGATGTTTGGTTTGATAGTGGTGCTATGCCTTTTGCACAATATCATTATCCTTTTGAAAATAAAGATAAGTTTGAAAAACTATTTCCAGCAGATTTTATATGTGAGGGAATAGATCAAACTAGAGGTTGGTTCTATTCATTACTTGCTATATCATCTTTTGTAACAGGAAAATCATCTTATAAAAGAGTACTTGTAAATGATTTAATATTAGATAAACACGGAAGTAAAATGTCTAAGTCTAGAGGTAATACAGTAGATCCCTTTGAACTATTTGATGAGTATGGTGCAGATTCTTTAAGATGGTATTTCTTATATGTATCACCACCTTGGGTCCCTACTAGATTTGACATAGAAGGGTTAAAGGAAGTAAAAAGTAAATTCTTTAGAACCATAAGAAATGTATATAATTTCTTCAGTTTATATGCAAATACAGATGGTGTAAATCCAAGAGAATTCTTTGTAGAATATAATGAAAGACCAGAACTTGATTTGTGGATTCTTTCAAAATATAACAATCTAATTAAAAATGTTGAAAATGATATGGAAAACTATGATCTAACTAAGGCAGTTAGAAACATTCAAAACTTTGTAATAGAAGACCTGTCTAATTGGTATATTAGAAGGTCAAGAAGACGTTTTTGGTCAACTGAATTAGATAAAGATAAAAAAGCAGTATATAATACAACTTATGAAATATTAGTAGGGTTAAGTAAAATGATTGCACCTTTTGTGCCATTTACTGCAGAAGAACTTTATAGAAAATTAACTGGTGAATTATCAGTTCACTTAGATTATTATCCAAAAGTTCAAACAGGATTAATAGACGAAAAGCTTGAAGAAAAAATGGACTTAGTCAGAGAGATAGTTAAATTAGGTAGGGCTTCAAGAGATGGAGCACAAATTAAGGTTCGTCAGCCACTAGGTGAAATACTAGTTGATGGTAAGTATGAAAAAATGATAAAAGATTTAGTACCTTTAATAAAAGAAGAGCTAAATGTTAAAAATGTTACTTTTGAAAAAGATCTAACTAAATATATAGATTATTCACTAAAACCAAATTATCCAGTTGCTGGACCTAAACTAGGAGCTAAAATAAAAAGCTTTGCAAAAGTATTAAATGAGATAAACCCGCAAGAGGCTGTAGAAAAATTAGATGCAGGTAAGAAACTACTATTAGAATTAGATGGTGAAGAAATAGAAATAGAAAAAGATTATGTAATGACTAGTACCTCTGCAAAAGAAGGCTTTGATATGGCTATGGAAAATAATATATTTATAATATTAGATACTACATTGACAGAAGAGTTATTAAATGAAGGATATGCAAGAGAATTTATTTCAAAAGTTCAACAAATGAGGAAAAATAACGGTTATGAAATGTTAGATAATATAAAAATATATTATGATGGAAATGAAGAAATAGAAAAAGCAGTTAATTTATATAAAGATTATATAATGAAAGAAACTTTAGGGGTGTCTATAGAGAAAATTAAAGATGATACTTTTGAAAAACAGGATCTAAATGGACACTCAACAGGAATAAAATTGGAAAAAGTGCTATAATTAAATTGGATAGACCACGGTCTATCCAATTTATTATATAGTCTAAAAGGAAGGAAGATCCTTATGGAAATTGCTTATGATGTTTACGAATCACCTATAGGGCATATTCATATAGTAGTAGATGAAATAGGAGTGAAAAAGATAGTTCTTTTTGAAGAAGATTGGCAGAAATATATGGAACAAAATAAGTATATCAAAAGGAATAAAGAAATGTGTAGAGAAGCAGCAGAACAACTAGATGAATATTTTAGAGGAAAAAGAAAAAAATTCCAATTGCCATTATCTATAGAGGGAACTGAATTTAGAAAAAAAGTATGGAATACTCTCAAAGACATACCCTATGGAGAAGTTAAGAATTATTTGCAGATTGCAAAGGCTATAGGAAACCCTAAAGCTGTAAGAGCAGTGGGACAGGCCAATAGAGCAAATCAATTACCTATTATTATACCCTGCCACAGAGTTATAGGTAAAGATGGAAGCTTAACAGGATTTGCTGGAAATAGAATATCAATTAAAAAATTTTTGCTCCAGTTAGAAGGAGCTAAGTATTAAAATAGGGGGTATTTTATGGTTAAAGAAAAAGTAGCAAAAGAGATGAGAAAGCTAGGTACAGAAATTGGTAGATTATCATGGGCCCAATACAGTGAAGGGAGCTGTAATATTGAAGTTTCGAAAAGCTGTTGGATTAGATATTAATGGTATAATGAATATTATAAGAAAAGCACAAGATTATTTTAAAGAACAAGGGATTGATCAGTGGCAAAATAATTATCCTAATGTTGAAATAATTAGTAAAGATATTAGTAATGAATATGGATATGTATTACTAAAGGATAATATTATAATTGGGACTGTAGCAGTTTCTTTTGATGGAGAAAAAACTTATGAATACATTTATAATGGCAGATGGATTAGCAACAATGAATATGCAGTTATTCATAGGATGGCTATTGATTCAAGATATAAAAGAGCCGGATTGGCAACTTTAATTATAGAATATATAGAAGAAGTTTGTTTAGATAAGGATGTTCATAGTATCAGGGTAGATACACATAAAGAAAATTTAGCTATGCAGAAACTACTCAAGAAAAATGGGTTTATTTATTGTGGAATAATTTATTTAGAAGATAAAAGTGAAAGAATGGCTTTTGAAAAAATAATATAGATATTATTAGAAACGTTCGACTTTATCCTAGGCGTAAAAATATACTGAATGAATAAGGAGGTATTATATGCTAATTATAAAGAATTGTCAATTAATAGATATGGCAGGTATTAATGAAGAGATTAGGGATATTTATATTGACAGGAAAGGTAAGATAGGAGGAATTGAAAAGGAAATAAATATTGAAGATTATCCTGATACAAAGGTAATCGATGCCAAGGATAGGTTAGTAACCCCTGGTTTTATAGAACCTCATTGTCATATGGGTGTTTATGAAACTGGAATAAGAGAAGGGATGGATGGTAATGAATCTACAAATCCTGTTACATCAAAATTAAGGGCAATAGATGCAATAGATCCTATGGATGCGGCTTATGATGTAGCTATAAGACATGGAGTTACAACAGTAGTAGCTGGGCCAGGTAGTGCCAATATTATAGGAGGAACTTTTGCTGCAATGAAAACCTATGGAAAAATATTGGACAAGGCTCTTATAGAAAAAGAAGTATGTATGAAGATGGCTTTAGGGGAAAATCCTAAAATGAATTATGGCAGAAGAAATAAAGCTCCCTCTACTCGTATGATGAATGCTGCTATTATGAGGGAAGAATTATTTAAAGCTAAGGAATATTATGAAAGATTTAAAGAGTTTGAGGAAGATGAAGATAAATCAAATGGATTTGATTATGATTTAGATCTACATAATTTAATGAGAGTATTTGATGGAATGAGAGTTAAAATCCATGCCCATCAAGCAGACGATATTTTAACAGCCATTAGAGTAGCAGAAGAGTTTGATTTAAGATACACTATAGACCATTGTACAGAAGGTTATTTAATAGTAGATGAATTAAAAAAGAAAAATGTACAATGTATAATAGGTCCTACTGTAGGAGGAAGAGGAAAGTTTGAATCTCAAAATAAAACCTTGGATAGTGCAGCTATATTGGAAGGAGAAGGTATAGATTTTGCCATAATGACAGATCATCCAGTAATTCCAATAGAAGGTCAAACTATGCAGTTGGCTTTGTTTGCAAAACATGGACTATCACGGGAGGCAGCTTTAAAAGGCGTTACTATAAATGCAGCAAGATTAACGGATATTGATAATAGAGTAGGAAGTATAGAAGTAGGAAAAGATGCTGATATAGTAATATGGAATGTGGATCCTCTTGATACCATGAGTGAAGTAGGTCTTACTATTATAGATGGACAGGTGGTTTATGAGAACAAAGGAGGTGAAGCTCGTGTTGATTATAAAAAGATGTAATCTAATAAATATGGCTGATATATATGAAGAGACTAAAGACATAGTAATAGATGATGGAAAGATAGTAGAAATAAATGAAGATATAGATTTGGGCAAATATAAGGATGATAAAGTGA
>DATGTQ010000200.1 GCA_035301805.1 Tissierellales bacterium | reverse complement strand
AGACAATACCAGAATTATATAATGGAAATTTCTATTATGAAAATCAGGAACACCCATTAAATTTCCATGCATCATCAGAATCACAAAATGATTATGTGTATTTTCCAGTAGGTACAAATACTTACTCAGGTAGTGTTAAATTAGAGGAATATGGTTTAGCAGGTATTCAATTAGGGGAGGATATTGGATATAAAGAAAAAGGAAATTTACCCGATGATTTTGTAGCATATAAAAATGCTAATGGAAATAAATCATATTTCATGTTTGATGATGAAATAGTTTTATTAGGTTCTGGTATACAAGATGAACTTAATCGAAACATTATGACAACTATAGATAATAGAATGTTTAGTACCAATGAAAAAAGTAATATAGTAGGAGAAACAATTGATAACAAAATTTTAAACAACCCAGGTAATGGAGTTTATAATTTAAATTGGGTAAACTTTAAAACAGATAAAGAAGGAACTCAAGTAGGCTATTATTTCCCTGAAGGTTCAGAAGTTTCTCTTAGTGAAGAACAAGTTACAGAAAACTTAAGACGTATACGAGCATCAAATCCAGATAAAAATATAACTAAAAATTTTTTCAATTTAGGAATTAAACATAATAATACATCAGAAGAGGATAAATATTCCTATGTATTATTACCAAATTTTGATGAAGAAGAGACAAAAGAATATGCTAAAAATCCAAAGATTAGAATATTAGAAAACTCTTCCGATGCTCATGGAGTTGAGAGTATAGAACTAAAATTAAAAGGATTTAATTTCTTTACAGATAAGAAAAAGACTGTTGATAATATAACCTCATTTAACGAAGCATCAATTTTAGTAAAAGAAGAAAATGATATTGTAACAATTGCAGTTTCAGACCCTACATTTAGTTTAGATAAAATGAAACTTGAAGTTCAAATACCAGATCCTAAAGTAATAGAACAAAGTGATGGTGTCAAAACCTCAGTTTCTAGGAAGAAAGCTTTAATTCATATTGACAGTAAAAATTCTCATGGCAAAACCTATATAATAAAGTTAGCCATAAATGAAAGAAAAAATAACTAATTCAAAAAGGTGAGCCAACAAGGACCGTCCCTACTGACTCAAAATCTGAGTCACTGGGGACGGTCTTCACTGACTCACCATTGACAAAATGAAAAAGTTGTTGTACTATATAAATGAGTGGTAGGTACCAGTTTGGAGTAATATATAAAGGGTGAACGAGATGAAGAAAATAAATAAGAAAGGTAGAATTCCCTTATACTATCAATTAATGGATATAATTATTGAAATGATAGAAGTAGAAAATTTAAAAGAGAATGATAAGCTTCCTTCTGAGAGAGAATTGTGTGAACAGTATGATGTCAGTAGATCTACGGTTAGGCAAGCTATTCAAGAATTAGAAAAAGAGGGATATATCTATAGAGAACATGGTAAAGGAACTTTTGTCTCTCCTAAGAAATTAAAGCAAGATCTACTAGGGTTCTATAGTTTTACAGAAGAGATGAAGAAAATGGGTAAAAAGCCAACATCTAAAGTATTAGATTTCAAGGTTATTGAATGCAATGAAAAGGTTGCCAAGAAAATGAAGTTAGAAATTGGTGACAAAGTTTATGAATTTACTAGATTGAGACTTGCAGACAATGAACCAATGATGCTTGAGACTAGTTATGTGCCTTATAATAGGTTTCCTAAATTAACAGAAGGAGAACTTCAAGAAAAACCGATGTATGATATATTTACAGAAAAATATGATGCTTCTTTTACAAGAGCTGAGGAAATATTTCAATCAGTTTTAACTCGGGATTTTGAAGCAGAACTATTAGAGTACTCAGAAGATTTTCCTAGTATGATGATAGAAAGAATTACTTATGAAGAAGATATAATAATTGAGTATACAAAAGGTATTGCAAGAGGAGATAGATTTAAATACCATGTAGTACTTAATAAATAATTTTTTAAAGTAACTGGTAATTACAACATGATAACATTACAAAATGGAGGAGAAAATTAATGTTTAATTTAACTGAAAGTAAGTGGAAAGAGAAAAATGGACTAAAGACTGCACAAGAAATTTGCCAACAACCAGAACTATGGTTGGAAACAATTAAAATAATTGAAGAAAATAAAAAGGAAATAGAAGAATTCCTTAAGAGACTAAATGGAAAGGAAAATACAAGAATTATATTTACAGGGGCAGGGACTTCGGCCTATGTTGGAGAAATTGCTGTTCCCTATTTAAAGAGTAGATATAATTACAGTTTTGAAGCTATTGCAACAACGGATATTGTATCTAGTCCAAAGGCTAACCTTAAAAAAGATGTGCCTACTATTATAGTATCTTTTGCTCGCTCTGGAAACAGTCCTGAAAGTGTTGCAACTTATGAACTGGCTGAAAAGTTAGTAGATGAGGTTAGTCATATATTTGTAACATGTAATCCAGAGGGAGAGCTAGCCAAAATTTCTAGAGGAAATGAAAACACATTATTATTGCTTATGCCAGAAAAATCAAATGATAAAGGATTTGCAATGACTAGTAGTTTTACTAATATGTTACTTGGTTCTTTATTAACTTTTGACATTAATAATCTAGAAGAAATAAAGGATATAATTACTGAAATTGCAAAACTAGGTACAAATGTTATTAATGATAATTATAAAAATATAGAAGAATTAGTTAATTTAGGTTATGACAGAGTTGTATATCTAGGTTCCGGTAGTTTAAATGGACTTGCAAGAGAAAGCGCTTTAAAATTGCTGGAATTAACTCGTGGAAAGGTAGTTTCTAATTATGAATCTATATTAGGTTTTAGACATGGTCCAAAGTCTATAGTAAATGATAAAACATTAGTATTTGCTTATATTTCAGAAGACGAATATACAAGGAGATATGATTTAGATCTTGTAAAAGAAGTTTATGGAGACTTTGGTGACCATAAGCTAGTTACTATATCACAAACTTATGATGAAGAACTTGAAAAACATTCAGACTATCATTGGTATTTAAGTAATGAAAAGAAAGAATTAGGTAACGAAGTTTACTCAGTTATAGCCTATGTATTATACGCTCAAATATTTGTATTAATGATGTATGTAAAGCTTGGCATAGAGCCTGATAATCCAAGTCCAAGTGGTACTGTAAATAGGGTTGTAAAAGGTGTTACTATTTATGATTATGAATAAGAGATTGTAAATGAAAGGGGAGAAAGATATGGCAAATATATTATTGACTAGAATTGATAATAGGTTAATTCATGGACAAGTTGCAGTAACATGGGTTAATCACATAGAAGCTAATTTAATACTAGTTGCAGATGATAAGGTTGCTGAGAATAGTATTCAACAAAGTTTGATGGATATGGCAGTTCCTGATGTAATTGAAACAAGATATTTTACTGTACAAGAGACAATAGATAATATAGGCTACGCAGCAGATGATCAACTAATATTTTTAGTGGTGAGGACTCCACAAACACTTTTAAGATTAGTTGGAGGTGGTGTTCCCATAGAAAAAGTGAATGTAGGTAATATGCATTATAGTGAAGGCAAAGAACAAATTACAAGTACTGTTTCTGTTGATGAAAACGATATTGAAACCTTTAAGAAACTAGCTGAGTTAGGTGTAGAAATGGATGTTAGAAGAGTGCCAGATGAAAGAGGAAAGGATATTATAAGTCTTATTTAGGATAAAAGTTTATTTTTAAAAGGAGTTTTATATATCAGAAATAAGGGGGAGAAATATTATGTTAGGAAAATCTTTATTAATAGCCCTGTGGGGAGGAATCGCTGGGATAGATTTATTTAATGGTTTATTTCATATCCATAGACCAGTTTTCACAGGAATGGTGGTAGGAGCTATTTTAGGAGATGTTAAAACAGGGCTCATTACTGGCGCTACTCTCGAATTAATTTGGATGGGAGCAGTACCATTGGCAGGTGCACAACCACCTAATGTAGTTATTGGCGGTATTGTTGGTTCCGCTTTTGCCATATTAGCAGATGTGGATCCAAAGGTAGCAGTAGGTATAGCAGTACCTTTTGCAGTGGCAATACAGGGGATAATAACTTTGGTATTTACAGCTTTTTCCCCATTAATGCATAAAGCTGATGAATATGCTGAAAATGCAGACACCAAAGGTATTGAAAAGATAAATTATTTAGGTTTGTTTATTTTGTTTATCTTTAACGCTGTAATTACTTTTTTACCAATATACTTTGGAGCAGATGCTGCAGAAGCCGTTGTTGCCAAGATGCCAAAATGGCTAATAGGAGGATTAGAAGTAGCAGGTGGAATTATGCCAGCAATAGGTTTTGCTATGTTATTAAAAATTATGTACAAGAAAGAGTATGTGGCATTTTTAATTATCGGTTTTGTGCTTGTAGCATATTTTGAATTGCCAATATTAGGAGTAGCATTATTAGGATTATCTATAGCATCATATGATTATTATGCTAATAAGTTGAAGGAAAAAGGTTCTTCTAGAAAGGGGGCGCGCTCTGATGGAATCTAGTTATAATTATCAAGATCCAAGTACAGATAATGTTATTACTAAAAAGGATCTAAATAAAATGACTTGGAGATCCTTATTATTACAAGCATCTTTTAACTATGAAAGGATGCAAGCAGGTGGTTGGCTCTATGGTTTAATACCAGGACTTAAAAAAATCCATAAAAATGAAGAGGATTTATCAAATTCTATGGGAATGCATATGGAATTTTTTAATACCCATCCTTTTCTAGTGACATTTATAATGGGGATAGTTATTGCCATGGAAGAAAGGAAAGAAGAACCAGATACTATTCAGGCTGTAAAGGTAGCAGCTATGGGGCCTCTTGGTGGTATTGGAGATGCAATAGCTTGGTTAACTCTTTTACCAATTACAGCCGGTATAGGTGCATCAATGGCCATTAAAGGAAGTATTGCAGGACCTTTTATCTTTCTAATATTATTTAATGTAATTCACTTTGTTCTTAGATTTGGACTTATGAACTATGGCTATAGTACAGGTGTAAGTGCAGTTGAGAAATTAGGTGAACAAACAAAATCATTTTCAAGAGCTGCATCTATAGTAGGTTTAACAGTAGTAGGTGCTTTAGTAGCTTCTTATATAGCATTAGAAACGCCTCTTGTTATTACAGCAGGGGGAGCAGATATAGAATTGCAAGCAGGAGTACTAGATCAAATAATGCCAAAACTGTTACCAGCATTATATACATTATGGATGTATAAATTATTAAAGAAAGATCGTTCGCCAATTGTTTTAATATTGCTTACTGTTGCAGTAGGTATAATTGGAAGACTTCTTACAATACTATAAAATTATAAAAAGGTGATTTAATGATAGGGATATTAGTAGTAGGACATGGTGAATTTGCTAAAGGACTTATTAGTTCGGTAGATATAATAGTGGGTCAGCAGAATTATTTAGAAGGTGCAGAATTTAAATTGGGAGATTCAACAGAAGATTTAGAAGGTAATATTCAAAGGAAAATAAAAAATATGAAAGAATGTGATGGGATCTTATTCTTGACAGATGTTGTGGGAGGAACTCCTTTTAAGACTTGCGTATTATTATCCCAAGAAATCAAAAATAGCAAAGTTTTATCAGGAATCAACCTGCCACTATTACTAGAAGCAATTATGAAGAGAGATACAGAAAATATTGATGAACTTAAGGAAAATTTAATAGAAATAGGAAGGCAAGGAATTAAGTCATTTGAATTATAAGGAAAAAAGTAAAGAAAATTTTAATTTAGCCGCGGATTATCGCGGCTAAATATTTCATAAGCAAGGTATTACTTACTTTAGAGAGGAGTAAATATTATGAAATTAACATCAACAAAAGAAATTCTACTAGATGCACAAAAAAATAAATACGGAGTTCCAGCTTTTAATATTCACACATTAGAAATTTTACAAGGAGTATTAGAAGGAGCTCAAGAGTTAAAAACTCCTATTATTGTGGCTACAACCCCAGGAACTGTTAAATATATTGGACTAGATTATTTGGTTGCCCTATTTAAAGTTGCAGCGGAAAAACAAGGCATGCCAATAGCTTTTCATTTAGATCATTGTGAAGATGTAGAATTAATAAAAGAATGTATTAAAGCAGGATACAAATCTGTAATGATAGATGCTTCTTCAAAATCTTATGAAGAAAATATTAATATAACAAAGGAAGTAGTAGACTTTGCTCATAAATATGGGGCTACAGTAGAAGCTGAATTAGGACGTTTAGCAGGTACAGAAGATGATATAAGAGTAGAAGAAAAGTCTGCAATGTTAACTGATCCTAATAAAGCTTTAGAATTTGTTGAAAAAACGGGAGTGGATTCTTTAGCTATAGCTATAGGTACAGCTCATGGATTATATAAAGCTAAACCTGAGATAGATTTTGAAAGGTTAAAGGAAATAGAGGGGAAAGTAGATGTTCCATTAGTACTTCACGGTGCTTCGGGAGTGCCTGAGGAGGATGTTGAAAAGTCTATTTCTTATGGAATATGTAAAGTAAATATATCCACGGAGTTAAAGGTACCTTATCAAGAAAATATAAGAGAATACTTAAATAAATATCCAGAAGAATATGACCCAAGAAAATATTTAACTTCGGGTAAAGAAGGGGTTAAAGAAGTAGTAAAAAATAAAATTAAAATGTGTGGTAGTGAAAATAAGGGATTGTAAAGGGGTGACAATGTGATTTTAACAGTAACCTTAAATCCTTCTATAGATAGAAGATATTTTGTAAAGGATTTTCATAAAGATAAAGTATTCAGA
>DATGTQ010000199.1 GCA_035301805.1 Tissierellales bacterium | reverse complement strand
TTTTTTATTTAGTAGTAGAGCATAAAAAAGGTTATACAAGGCTTGAAATCAACGTTTTAGGGGACTTTATAACATGGAATACTTTGTTGCATTGTCTACTAAAATAAACCTCTTAAATCGTAAAATAAGGCTTAATGTCTTAACTTACCTTCTAAATAACAAATATTTATAAAAATTATACAGAAGATATATAAAAGTTATACGAAATATATATTAAAATTGTGAATAGTACCTCTTTATACTTGTAATATTTATAATCTTACTATATAATAAGAATTAGTGTGAATAGTACCTTAAAATATGGAGAATAGGGTACTAACCACAAAATGTACTAAAATCAAGTATAAAAGGGGAATGTTAAAAATGAGCAGAAAAATACCAGAATTCTTAGAAGTAGAGGAACAGGAAAGACTAATTAATATATTTAATACTAGATATATAACACCTCAAAGAAATAAGACTATAGTTATATTATTATTGAATACAGGATTAAGGCTATCAGAAATGATTAATTTAAAATATAATCATATTAATTTAATGACTGGTAGATTAAAGGTAGTGCAAGGGAAAGGGGCAAAAGACAGGATTATATATATCAATGATGATACATTAGAAGTTTTAAAGGATTGGAAGGAAAGGCAGTTCAAGGAGTGGGGAGTTAGTGAATATGTATTTACTACTAGGACACTCAAACAATTAGACGGCAAGGCAGTCAGAAAGATGCTAAGGACTTATTCAAAGAAGGCTGAAATTAAGAAGCACGTAACAACACATACGTTAAGGCACACTTACGCCACTGATTTATTAAGAGAAACCAGCAATATTAGGTTAGTACAAAAGGCGTTAGGACATGAGGACATAACAACAACAGAAATATATACCCATATAGTAGATGCTGAATTAGAAGAAGCGTTAAGAAATTTCAGAAATTAAAAGGTAGGATTAAAAGCCTATCTTTTTTTATTGTCTTATATAGAACATATATTTGACTTATACTATATGTTGTGTTAATATATAGTTGATATACTAAATGTAGGTCTTATAGTTAATTAAAAGAAATTGAAATTGTAAAAAACTTGTAGGGGTATGCTTCTATTTTGAAAACTAAATTTTATCTTACAGTAGGCTACATAAATTTTTTATACAAAAATTAAACCTCGGGAAGTGGCTGGGATAGTGCGAAGGATTGTTTCGAGGTATACATTAAGGATTAATTTACTTGATGGATAACTTGAAGGGGTACTTTGTGGTATGTCAGCTGGTTACCAAAGGTTGTTAAATAAATAGAAAGGATATTAAAACCATGAATAAGAGAGTTACTAAGCATATTACAGTTAGTAAAAACTTAGATACACAATTGAAATACATGGCTAAAAGAATGGACATAACAGAAAGTGCATTAATTAGAATAGCATTAATAGAATACTTGAATGGAAAGGATTGATAACATGGCATTAGAAAATTTCAAACCTACACTTTGGGAAGATGCAATAATGGAAAACTTCCATAACTCTAGCTTTGTTGGATTGATTACTACCCCACCAGTTGAAAAAAGAGGGGAGAAAGTAATATTCAATAGAATTCAAAAGGGAATTTGGAAAGAATATACAGGGGATAAAATTACATGGGACGAAGTGGCAACAACTAAAGTTGAAATGACATTCCCACACCAAAAATATTTTGCTTACATGGTTGATGATGTGGACGAAGTACAAACTGCAAAGTCAGGGGAAACTTTGAGAGCTATTACAAAAGAGCAATCAGAAGTATTAGGCGAAGAAGTAGACCAAGAAGTAATTGCCTATATAGCTGATAATACAATTGAAGATAATACGATAGGAACGGAAATAGATCCTATACTAGTAAACCCAATCAATGCCTATGATACATTAGTTGACTTAAATACGTTAGGAAATAAACAAAAATTACCCGTTACTGATAGGTATTTTATAATCTCACCCGATTATTTAGGACTATTAGAGAAAGATGATAGGTTTACTAAAGAATATGAGATATTAACTAATGGTATAGTCGAAGGTGCTAACATTAACGGCAATACCTTAATCGTAAAAGCTGATAACCCAGCCGATAAAGTATTATTAACTCACCCATCTAGCACAGGTTTCGGTATGCAATTAGGGGGAGATGCTGAAGCTGTAAGGTTACAGGATTATTTTGCCGAAGGAGTAAGGGGACTAGTGAAATATGGATATACACAATTAAGGGAAGAAGCTAGTTGTATAGCTCATATTACTCTAGGGTCAACAGGAGCAGAAGGATAGAATTTAATATATAGGGGGCGTTTAAATAGCCCCTTTTTTAAAATAATACATTGGAGGGAATAAGGTGCCAAGAGAAATTAAAGAAACCGATAATAAAGAAACTGATAATAAAGAAACTGATAATAGAGAAGTTCCAGAGCTTAAAAAAGAAGATAAACCAGAAGAAAACTATATTAATGATATAGTAAAAAAGCAGATGGAAGCATTTCAGGAAACTTTAATTAATCAATTTAGAGAAGAATTTAACAATGAAGTTAATAAATTTGAAGAAGATAAAAAAGAATTTCAAAGTGTTAAGCAAAAGCATAGAATAAAAGAACTATTATTAGAGAATAACCTTGAAAGTGAATTCCTAGAATTTGTATACGATGATGATATTGAAGTTGCTTCAATGAAAATTAAAGAATTAAATACAATAATAACTAATAGAGTTGAATACGTAATTAAAGAAAGATTAAAACTAAATAGTTATACTCCACCAAGTGGGGATTCAACAGGAAGCATAAGCAATAAAAAACCTCCTTATATGGTTTAATTAGTAGGCATTTAAAGCCTACTTTTTTATTTGATTAACTTTATTACATATATATAATAATAACGTCTAAAATAGGGGCAATTAAACGCTATTACATACATGGTATACCTATTATATTAGTACAAGCTAAAAAGGCATAGAATAAGAGAATAAGAGGGAATAAAAAAGAAGTATTGCTATTTAGCTGATAAAATAAGTCTCCCCACTTTAATAAAACTGATTGGATTGTCACCAAGTGACAACAAGATAAAGATAATAAAGGAAATAAGTTTTAATGATACTTAGATAAAAAAAATATTACTATAAATACAAAAAACTTATTTATACTTATAACTTGATTTATTATTTAGTTAGTGTATAATAATAAACAAGAAACAAATAAAACAAGTTATTAAAGAAAGGAGGGGAAAGAATGAAGTACGAAAAAGAAACTAAAGAAGTAGTTGAAAGATACAACAAAGGTGAAGGAACTATTACAGAGATAAGTGAGAGTATAGAAGGCTTCAATAGAAATAAATTCTATAGAATGATAAAGAAATTAGGCATAATAAAAAACGAAGAAAAGGACAAATATATATTCACAAATAAAAACATTGATGGACAATTAAACCTTTTAAAAGCATCTAAGGAGGAAGTGCAAGGCATGGAGAAAGAACTAGAAACAGAAAAAGAGAAGTCAGAGCCAAAGGAAGAAAAAAAAGAAATAGCACCAAAAGAAATACCAAAAATGAAAAAGAAAACATTTGAAGTGTCGGAAGGAGTAGAGGCTGGAATTAAAATGATGGCAGCTATAGAAGGAAAAACTATTAACGATTATGTAAACGATACTCTAGAAAAGTCATTATCAGATGAAATTAAAAGAATGTTAGAAGAAACATTTTACTTTTAAAGTAGGAATGGCTTCCTACCAAGCCTAGAAATGCAGTAGAAAGCCAAAAAAACTAATACCCTAGGGGTATAGTCTAATATCATTATAACATACCTCTAGGGAGAAAATAGGGGGAATTATAAAATGATTAAAGAAGAAATTACAAAAGAATGTATTGAAAATCTTAAAGATTTAGAAATGTTAGACCTTGTGAGAACTAGAATATGGATTAACACATTGAAAAATAAAGAAACTAGGAGGTCTGACAATGAATAAAGAATTACTTAAAAATAATAAAGAGTTATTATATAAAATTGATAAGTTACATGAGACATTTGATTACAGTCAAAAAGTTATGATGTTATTAGAGGCATTGGAGGATAAATATTTTTTCATTGAAGCACCAAGACCAGAACTTATATTTGATGCAAGTCTAGGAGCTGACAATATAGAAAGACAACAGGCTATTAAGTGGAACTGGGATTATCATTTAATTGTTGGTTATATTGACATAGTAAAAGATTACACACACCAAATAGAAAAAACCTTATCTGATGTACTGGAAAAAGAAGATAAATAGACATAGAAACAAAAAAACAAAGAAAATATTGAATTGTTTGAAGGTGGTAAGGTAAATACATTAAGAAGTAGTAAAAAGGTATAGAATAAACGAATAAGGAGGTTAAACCATGAAAGAGATTATTGAAACTAAAATAAAAAACTTAGATGACATATTAAAAAAATATAAGAAACTGAATAAAGAAACTAATAATAAATATTTATATAGGGAATTTGATATTATAAATGAAATAGAACTATTAGAAGAAGTTTTAAGAATGGGAACTGATGTAGAGGCTTGGGAGAAATGCTATAGAGAAGATAGAGAAGAAGTAGAAAAACCCACCAAGACCCCACTGACAAGATAAACAACATATGATAATATGTTATAAAGTGATAAAAGGGGGTTAATTTTGGACCCCTTTTATGTTTAGCATGATAATTCTAAAGGTTTTATAAAATTATTGACAAGGTATGCTATAATAAAATTAATAAACAAAAATAGTAATTTAATGCTACAAAGATGCTACAGACAGGGGAATGTAATATGTTATAATGATAAATAACATTAGAAATACAAGAAACTGAACTTTTAGTGTACTGAATACCTTTCTTGTATATGTTATAATGATAAATAACATTAGAAATACAAGAAACTCAAAAAAGTGAAAAGTCCCTAGAGCCACCAACTCACAGGGACAAGCTAGTTATAAGGTACCAACCTTTTATAACTTAAAGGATATAGCTACAAAACTATATCCACCAATGTATTAATAGTATAATACAAGTAGTAGAGAAAGGCAAGAGTTAAATTATATTATTAATACATAAAAGAATAAAAGGAAGGTAGAGGTTTAAAGAGTCCCTTGTAGCTGGTGAAAGGTTATAAGGGACTTTTTGTATATATTAATTAGTAACCCAGTCATTAGAATGACTCTAAATAAATCTAGTATGATTATTAGAAAACTTATATATATAGTCGTTAGAGCATAAGGGCGACTAAAAATAATTCATAAGGTTAGTTGAGCCGACGCAGAAAGTCAACAACTACACATAAAAGGCTATATCCTTCTTTAGTCGTGTAGTGATAGGTGGTTGCTACCATTCTCAAAGGCAAGGTTGGGAGTCTGGAACTCTAAGGAGTTGGTAGGCTATGACATTCTAAGAGCCATAAAAGGCTATTTTAGAGCATATAGGACAGGCTATATATGATAAGTCATAGTTGCTAAAAATAGCAGATACTAAGAAGGATATTAACGATATACGCCGATAGACTAGGGCAATATCTTAATAGTATTCTATCTATGAACTATTGAAGTATTTAATCTATACTTTAGTAGCTTCTAGGTAGCATACCTATGTCCTCAACCACCTCCAGAGCTAAAGCAATATCATATCTAAATTATAAATCAAGTATTAAATAACTATATAGCTTCTAACATAAACTTAGTTTAGCAGAAAGTAAATAGAAGCATTTAAAGAAACCGAAAGATATTGACTTTATCAATAGATGATAAAAGATAACTGGAGGTATATATGAAAAATAAACTTAAATTATTAAAGTTACAGTTAGAAATTATTAATACAGAAATACTACTAAATCAAAATAGTCTTAATAAGCTACTAGAAGAAGTATCTTATATAGATAGTATGAAATACAATACAATCAAAGTAAATAAAACTAATAACATAGCTTCTAAGACAGAAATGACAGCTATAGAAGTCATAGAGATAAAAAAACTCTTTGAGAAGCATATTAAAAGGTTAGTAGATGAGAAAAAAGAGTTAGAAAACAAATTAAAGGAGATGATGAGTTGATAAGTGATAGGGCAAGAGAAGCAAGAAAAGAATATTCAAGAAAGTATTATAAAGAAAATAGAGAAAAAATATTAAAGTATCAAAAAAGATGGAGAAAAGAAAACCCAGAGAAGGTTAAGGAATATAATGATAAGTATTGGGAGAATAAAGCCAGAGAACTAGAAAATAAATAACTTGATAGCTAAAGGGTGGGGCATTTGGTCCTATCCTTTTTTATATTAGCAAGTAAACGCTGGGGTCGTTAAACACGACGCCTAAAAATGAGATTTAAGGAGTTTAATTAATATAGGAAGGCTATTACATTAGTTAGATGCCCCCC
>DATGTQ010000198.1 GCA_035301805.1 Tissierellales bacterium | reverse complement strand
ATATTTTTATTGTTTTCAGATATATTAGGAAGAATAATCATATATCCTTATGAGATTTCCATTAGTTTAACTATTGGAGTTATTGGCAGCTTCCTATTTCTCTATTTGATGGCAAGGAGTGATGTATATGAGCAATAAGAAGAAAATAATTCTTCTTGCTATTATTTTAGTAATTCTTATTATAAGCTTTATTTTTTCAGGATTGAATATTAATAATAGATCATATTTTTTTTCTAAGCGATTACCTAGGGTGTTGGCTATTATAATTACTGGAATATCTATAGCTTTTTCTTCCATGATATTTCAAACCATTACCAGTAATCGAATCTTAACCCCTAGTGTACTAGGCTTGGATTCGTTATATATATTTATACAGACTTTTGTAATATTTACATTTGGCTCAGGAAGTATAGTTGTACTAAATAAAAATTTAAATTTCTTACTAACTAGTGGCATAATGGTGTTTTTTTCGGTGATAATATATAAGATTTTATTTGATAAGCACAAGGAAGATATATTTTTTGTTTTATTAGCTGGATTAGTGCTAGGAACATTCTTCCAAAGTTTATCTTCATTTATGCAAGTTATTATAGATCCTAATGAATTCATGCATGTACAAGATATTATGTTTGCTAGTTTTAACAATATAAATACCCAAGTATTAGGGGTTAGTAGTTTGTTTATTATAGGGTTTGCATTCTATACTTTTAAACATTCAGAAATTTTAGATGTAATGTCTTTAGGGAGGGAGCATTCAATTAACTTAGGTGTAGATTATGATAGGGTTGTAAAAAAGATGCTGATAATTGTATCTATATTAACTTCGATATCTACTGCGTTAGTTGGACTAATTACTTTTTTAGGGTTACTCGTGGTAAATCTATCGAGAGAGTTTTTAGATACCTTTAAACATAGAACTCTCATTTTAACATCATCTTTAATAAGTGTAATTGCTCTTTTAGGAGGACAATTGCTAATTGAACGGGTATTCAATTTCAGTACCCCAATTAGTGTAATAATTAATTTTATTGGTGGAGGTTACTTTATATATCTTTTAGTAAAGGAGAGTAAAATATGATTGAAGTTAATAATTTAACCAAAAAATATGGAGATATAAGAGTTATAAATAATTTATCTATAAATATAAAAAAGGGATGTATTACTTCTTTCATTGGGCCTAATGGAGCAGGAAAGAGTACACTGTTGTCCATGATTAGTAGATTGATACCTAGAACTAGTGGGGATGTATTTATAGATGGGAAGGAAATAAGAGAGTGGAAGGATAATGAATTGGCAAAAAAGATATCCATATTAAAACAATCTAACCACATAAATATAAGACTAACTGTTAGAGAATTAATTAGTTTTGGAAGATTTCCCTACAGTCAAGGAAGGCTGAATGAGGATGACATTAAGTTTATAGATAGGGCCATAGATTATATGGAACTTAATAATATGGAAGACAAATATTTAGAAGAATTAAGTGGTGGCCAAAGACAAAGGGCTTATATAGCAATGGTTCTTGCTCAAGATACAGAATACATACTCTTAGATGAACCATTAAACAACTTAGATATGAAGCATTCTGTAGAGATAATGAAAATGTTAAGAAATTTAGTAGACCAATTAGGTAAAACTGTAATAATAGTAATTCACGATATAAACTTTGCTTCTTGGTATTCAGACTATATTGTGGCTTTAAAAGATGGTGAGATAGTAAAAGCGGATACTACTAGAGAAATAATTGATGAAAAAGTTTTAAATAGAATATATGATCTAGATTTTAAGATACAAGATATAGAAAACAATAGAATATGTGCATACTTTTAATTAAAATATATTAATAATGAGGTGAATAATAATGAGTAAAAAAATTAAAATATTATTTTCAATAATGGTAATTACAGCCTTATTCATAACAGCATGTAATTCTGGGGCAGTAGAAAACAATGACGAAGTAAGTAGTAAAGGGGAATCTATTACTATAGAACATGAGTTGGGTGAAACTGAATTAAGGAGGGAACCTGAAAGAATAATTGTCTTTGATTACGGTGTTCTAGATGCCCTTGATACAATGGAAAAGGATATAATTGGATTACCTAAAAAGACTATTCCAAAATATTTAGAGGAATATAATGACGATAAATATGAAGATGTGGGAACTTTGCAAGAGCCAAATTTTGAAAAGATTTATGAATTAGAACCAGATTTAATAATTATATCTGGCAGACAAGCTAAATTATATGACGAATTTAGTGAAATTGCTCCTACAATATATTTAGGTATTGATGGAGAAGATTATATTAATTCATTTAAAAAGAATATGAATATATTAGCTAATATTTTTAATGAAAAAGACCTAGTAGAATCTGAAATAGAAAAGATAGAAAAGGCAATAAAAGATTTAAATGAAGATGCGAAGGAGAACAATAGTAACTCTTTATTACTAATGGTTAGTGATGGTGATCTTAGTGCCTATGGTGAAGCTTCTAGATTTGGTATTTTGCACAAAGAATTTGGATTAACACCAGTAGATGAAAATATAGAATCTTCTACTCATGGACAAAAGGTGAATTTTGAATATATAGCCGAACAAAATCCTGATTATTTATTCGTTATAGATAGAGGAGTAGTTGTGGGAGGAGATACTTCTGCAGAACAGGTATTAGATAATGAACTAATTAAGTCTACAAAAGCATTTGAAAATGATAATATAGTTTATTTAGATGCTCAAATCTGGTATGTATCTTCTGGAGGTTTTTCAAGCACTATGAAAATGGTCCAAGAGGTACACTCTGCTTTAGATAATAAAAATTAAGATTGAAATATTTAATTCTGATTATTTCATTTAGAGAATGTGACTATGGTATACTAATCCATAGTTGCATCTTTTTTTATTATAAATTTAGTACTAGAACACCTTTTTGTCCCATAGGTAATTCTCTATAAACTTTACCCTTTCTAAAGTAAATAGCCCCACCATAGGCTTTCTCGTCATTATTATTATGGCTATTAAACCATAGGACATTTTCTCCCGTTAATTTTGCTCTTTGGGCATATTCATTTTTTGCAGTATTTTCCCAATATTCAATGTTATATGAATTGTAATTAGGCCATAAAACTGCTATATAGATTGTCTTTATTTAACTCGATATAACCAAAACCTATCCCTAGTGAAAGTCTGTTACAATAGTTTTGTATTTGTTTGATAGCTGGGCTATCTATGGATAATGCCATACCTTTATCTATATTATAATTGAATGTTATCCCATCAAAACCATGAATAAAGGACTCGGGAAACAACATTAAATCTAAATCCTTATATTCATTCATAGTTTCTATCATAGTATTAATGTTATGTTCACTGTTACCATTAATAAATTCTTTCGAAGCGAGCCCTATTTTCATTATAAAAACCTCCTATTAGTATATTATATAATATCAACAGATAATTTAATATATTTTCTTAATAATGGGGAACTATAACTATGGAATAAAATAATGTAGGTATTTTATATGAAGATGGGTAACTATAACTATGGAATAAAATAATGTAGGTATTTTATATGAAGATGGGTAACTATAACTATAGAATAAAATAATGGAGGTATTTTATATGAAGATTGTAGCATTAGTGGGAAGTATGAGTAAAGAATCTAATAATAGAAAAGTTGCAGAATTCATGAAGGATAGATATAAAGAAGATTTAGATATTGAAATATTACCTATTGGAAAGCTCCCTATGTATAATCAAGATATTGAATTAGACCCACCAGAAATAGTTATTGAATTAAGGGAAAAGATAAGGAAAAGTGATGGAATATTATTCTTAACACCAGAATACAATCATTCCATACCAGCAGTCTTAAAAAATGCAATAGATTGGTTTTCTAGAGTAGAAATGGTTATGATAAATAAGCCTTCTATGGTAGTTGGAGCTACATTAGGTAATCTTGGTACTGTGAGAGCCCAAGTTCATCTTCGTCAAATTTTGAATTCTGGAGCAGTAGCTACACTAAATTTACCGGGAAATGAAGTTTTTATTAGTAGTATTCATGAAAAATTAGATGAGACGGGGAAATTAGTTGATGAATCTACTATTGAGTACTTAGATGGAGTGGTTAAAAATTTTATAGATTGGGTTAACAAAGTAGGTTAAATATACAAAAAGAGTGGATTAACTAAAACAATCCACTCTTTTTGTATATTAATTAAATCTATTATACTAAAAGAAATTTACTTCTATCATATAAGCAAGTACTCCTGCAATTAAAGCTGGTATAGTATTAAATACTGTAGACCAAAATGCCGACCTTTTATCAATAGCTATTAAAGGAAATAATGCGTCTCCATCTTGGGATATAGCATTAGCTAAAAGTGCTGAGAATGGAACTAAACCTCTAGTATATAATGTTACAAATATAATTTGAGGGCCACACCCTGGAATAATTCCTACTAAGGCACCTATTATCACTGCAGATAAGCCTGTTTGCGTCAAGAAAGATGTGACTAAAGCTTCACCAGCTATGTAGTTTCCTGAACCTAATGCTAGTATAAAGAATTCATATGCTAAATAAGCGAAAAACACCCATGTGCCTACAAAAGCAGTTTCTTGGGCATTATGAACTATAGTTTCTTTTAAATTTAAAGTTTTTAGCTCCGCTTCCTCATGTGTGTCATCTTGAATGAATTTCTTACTCATTATCATCATTATTAAGGATAGTACTGTTCCTCCAACGCCTAAAATAGTGCTTAAATTATTATTTAAATCTATTTGGAATAAATCCAGGACTCCAAGGATTAGTCCTACAGAAATGACTACCCAATAGATAGTATAGGCGCTATGAGTGAACTTATATCCTAAAGTATCGTGTTCTTGATGTCCTTTTATTTCATGATGAAGGATAAGGTCTATTTCATCCCCTTCCTCATGACCTATATGTTCTAATTCTCCTTGAGCATTACCAGTTTCTAAAACTTGTAATGTGTGATCAGTATCTTTGTGGATCAGTTCTACAGCTGATTTGGTTCTTTTCTTTTCATGCATTGCTTCAAAGAGGTAATCTCCAAACTTAAAGTAATCTACAATATATCCTGTTATTATAGCGACTATAAAAGACATTATGCTTACTAAAATATATTGCAAAGGCATAACTGACATAATAACGAAGGCAGAGTCTCCCATTGTAGCAATTAAAGTGGCCACAATGGTACCAAAACTTACAGTTCCTTTAGGGAACAAAGGCATTACAAAAATAGCACCACCACAACCTGGAGTAAGTCCTAAAAGAGCACCAATAATAGGCTGGACTTTTTTAGAGTTTTCTATTTTTTCTACAAGCTTTCCAGATTTCCTAAAATTAATATATCCGAAAATCAATAAGACAGCTCCAACAAATACAGTAACTTCAATAAAAGCATTTTCTGCACTTTTCACTATCAATCTTAATATTTCTCCTGCCACGTCCATTCCTCCTTCCTTACCTATATATAATATTTACCTGTATATAAATTTATTAATCACAGCTTTAGATTAATGATATAATTTCTCCTATGAATATAGGATAACATTATATTATAGCATGAATTATTAAAGTTGTAAAAAGAAATGAGTTACTGAATTACTGGGACATGGGACAGTCTTAGCTAGCTTACTCTGTGAGTCAATTAAGACTGGACCGTCCCTAGTGACTCATTTATTTTCCTTTTATTTCTCCAATGTCTTTAAGTAATATGGATATTGTTCCATCAGTGTTGTTTAGAAATTCTATTTTATTATTATTAGTTAAAAAGGATACTGGAATTTTTATTTCTATTCCATCGTCCGTTACCATTTTTTGGGTCGTGGGTATTTTTTTATATAAAGGCTCATTTACTTTTATAACCTTTTCCCTTAATCCCATTTTTTCTATTTCTTCATCGTATATGTTCTGGAGTTCTAAATTTTTGTCAAAAGCTTCGGTTTTAATATGATTTATATCTATGGTATCTGTTTCCTCTACACTTTCAACCATTGCACTTTTTATTTCCGCCATTTTTTTAACATCATCTTCATAATAATTTTTAACTATTTTTTTAGATACCTTATTTACAATATCCATTTTTTCTTTATTTGATAATGTACTTTTTGATTTTAATAAATGTTTAGACAAATAATATTCTTTCTGACCATTGATTTCATATTTTTTTTCTTTCAACAGTATTGAATAATCCTCTAAATCCACTATTACAAATTCATTTATTTTTTGATTCTTGTTAGGCAAAGTTATTTTTTGTTTTATAACTCTGTTAACTCTTTTGTCATTTGATTCTTCAACATGGTGTATATAGGAAAGACTATAATCAAGTATAAAAAAACCTAAGTATTTTTTACCATCACCTTCAAACAATGAACAAATTAGGTCACAAGGAGGTATAGATGGATTTTCAACCATTATATTAAACATAAGTCTTGCAAATTCTCTAGTTTTTTCTATAAATTTGCTATCATCTTTTGAAATACTCATACATAAATTTTTTACTAAATTTTCTTCGCTGTCTTCAGTATTAAAATAAGCTTCTTTAATATTTATATCATTGAAAACTTTTTCTATATGAATTTCTAAAAATTCCATTATATCTATATTATGTGGGTGCTCTTCTTCTGAAAGTACTGGTAGTCCTACTGAATTATCTAAAATATGTAATATAATTTTTTTAATATTAATAAGTTCCACAATAATCCTCTCCCTTTAATGCTAGTACAACAATTATATCTATTCTACTATGAAAAGAAAAGTATAATGATAGTTGTTTAGTTTTCCTCATATAAAATGGGCATCCTATTTGTAAAAATATATAATGTTTCCTTTAAAAGAGTTAGTATTAGTAATGTTTTAGGATTAATTATTGGGTTAATACTTAATGGGCCTATTGGATTGGGAACCTTAATAATTACAGTTGCTTTGGGTCCATTAGTAGGTTTATTTAGTGAAATAATCTGCAAACTATGTGAATAATCAGAAAAGTATAAAAGTTATTTGCAAATTGACCTATTATACTATATAATAATATGTAACATGTATATTAACCTAATGAATATAATATATAGTAGTATATAAAATTTTTAGGAGAGCATTGACCCAATATGGGCATTGACTCTCCTAAGTTTATTTAGTCTTCTAAGAAATCTTTTAGTTTTTTACTTCTACTAGGGTGTCTAAGTTTTCTAAGGGCTTTTGCTTCTATTTGTCTAATTCTTTCTCTTGTAACGTCAAATTCCCTTCCAACCTCTTCCAAGGTTCTTGCTTTACCATCATCTAAACCAAATCTTAACCTTAATACTTCTCGTTCCCTAGGAGTCAAGGTGTCTAAAACGTCTACAAGTTGTTCTTTCAGCATGATGTATGTGGCAGTTTCAGCTGGGGTTTGAATATGCTCGTCTTCTACAAAGTCACCTAATTGGCTATCTTCTTCTTCACCTATTGGAGTCTCTAAGGAAATAGGTTTTTGTGCTATCTTCATTATATCCCTAACTTTATCTACTTCCATGTTCATATTCCTTGATATTTCTTCTGGGGTTGGTTCCCTACCGAGATCTTGTACAAGTTGCCTTTGAACTCTAACAAGCTTGTTTATATTTTCAATCATATGAACAGGAATTCTTATAGTTCTTGCTTGGTCAGCAATAGCCCTTGTTATTGCTTGTCGTATCCACCAAGTAGCATAGGTACTAAATTTATAGCCTTTAGTATAGTCAAATTTTTCTACTGCTTTTATAAGACCTAAATTACCTTCTTGAATTAAATCTAAAAATGACATTCCTCTTCCAATGTGTTTTTTAGCAATACTTACTACTAATCTTAAATTAGCTTCAGCAAGTTCTTGTTTAGCAAATTCATCTCCTGCTTCCATTCTTTTAGCCAATTCAATTTCTTCTTCCTTAGTCAGTAGGTCTACTTTCCCTATTTCTTTTAAATACATTCTAACAGGGTCCCCTACTTTCACATCTTTAGAAACAGGGTCCTCAGTATCTATATCGCCCTCGTCATCATCATCCTCTATTATCTCAATATTTTTATCTTCGAAACCTTGATAGATTTCATCTATTTGCTCGGAATCTAGGTCCATTTCTCCAAAACAATCCATTATTTCTTTGTAGGTAAGACTACCTTTTTCCTGGCCCTTTGTAACTAAGTTTTCAACTGCAGTCTTTTTTTCATTATGACTCACCGATACTCCTCCCTTCAGGAAAGCTATAGGAATAATATTTCTCTATAATGTAAAATCCTTATAAATAAAACTTGTCAACTTTACTATCTATCTTATCCTGATTAATGCCAATATATTTAAAAGTTATACTTGGGGATGAATGATTAAATATACTTTGTAATAATGCTATATCTTTGAATTGTTTATAGTGCCAGTAACCAAACGTTTTTCTCAGTGTATGAGTTCCTATATTATCTACATTAGCCTTTTTACCTGCTTCTTTTAGGATTCGATAGGCTTGTACCCTGGATATAGGTTGGTTGTCCCCTTTTTGGCTTTGAAAAATATACATATTATCATCCATATTTTTTATATATCTATTAATTTCTTTTTGTAACATACTATTTATGGGGAACTTTTTAGCTTCTTCAGATTGGTTTCCTTTAATTAGGATGTAAGATTTATTCTTTATATCTTTAACCTTAAGGTTTAATATGTTATTCATCTTTATACCAGTATTGATACCAATAAGAAAAAGCATATAATTTCTATAGTTTTTCTTAAGCAATTCAGTTTTAATTTGTTCAATTTTTTCACGATTTTTAATGGATTGCACTTCTTTCAACTTATTTGACTCCTTTCTTCCGTCCTATTATATAACATTTAATGTTACATGTAAATGAGTTATGTTACATTTAACTATTAAGACGTTATTGAAAAAAGGGACAAAGATTGTTATTCATATTTTACCCTTAAAATAGTTATTAACTACAAACCTTGCTTCTATAAAAGACTTTCTATTTATATTATAAAAAGTACCTCCTTCTAATTTATTATTGTATAGTTTTTCTGAACCTTATCTAACAAATTTTATATACATAAATAAATTAAAAGCAGGTTTTAACCATTAAAAAATACTAACATATTATATGTTAGTTTGTAGTTAGTTATTTAAGAAAATCTTAAATCAATTAATAATAAGTAATGTACTATTCAAAAGGATTATCTTAAATCTTTATTGATAAATGAACTCTTTTATTATAGCAGATATAAAAGATAATTGCAAAAAGGATGAATGGATAAGTTGTTTAAGTTGAGAATATTGATATTAATAAATATTTGATGTTAGTAAATATTTATAATTCTATAGTAAATTTTTTTTTGTTTTATGTAGAGTCTTTCCAATTGACAGAAAGAATGGATATGTTAGTATTAAAATGGTATAAATACATAAAAGAGGTAGAAAAATGTCGAAAAACAATGATTACAAAAATGAAGAGTGAATTCTTATGTAAACTTTAAAAAGATAATTTCAACTTATTGAACTTTTAATAAAAATATTGAAGGGTTAAAAATTTACATAAAATTTAAATTTAGATTGGGATAGGAATGGACATTAAGATTATATCGAAGTTTTTAAAAGATTATCATTGGGAAAAGGTACATATCAAAGGAAAAGAAGTGTATATTTTTAAACATACATCATTAAATGAGATAAATGATGAAATGTTAAAAATAATGCTATTATTTATGCCACCAGAGCGTAAGAACAAGGCTAGTCGTTATAAGAAAAAAATAGATAGAAAGTTGTGCATAGTATCCTATATGTTGTTTGTTTTAGCTATGCAAAAAGGATTTAACATTTATGGTCCTTATGACTTTTTATTTAATGAAAATGGCAAACCTTTCTTAAAGTATTTCCCAGAAATATATTTTAGTATAAGTCATTGTGAAGTTGGTGTGACTTGTGCTATTGCCGAGGAAAATGTTGGAATTGATATTCAAGATATGATTCCCTTTAATATAAAACTAGCGGAATCTATTTGTTCTAAGAATGAACTGGAAAAAATTAACAAATCAATTAATAGGGATTTAGAATTAACAAAGATTTGGACAATGAAAGAAAGTTATTTTAAAATGCTTGGGACAGGCTTAATTGAACCTTTAGGAAATTTGGATGTATATGAATTAGATAACTTTTACCAGAGAATTAATTTAAAAGAAAAATACGTTTTATCTGTAGCAATATAGATAGAAATATAGGAGGTAAAAACATGAGAATTTTTTTGAAATACACTATAAGAAATATTTGGGAAAATAAATTGAGAGGTTTTCTAATTTTATTTTCTCTTATGATTTCTACATTTATTATGTTTTTAAATTTTGTAGCTCGCGATGATATTATTCATCAGTATGAAGCATTACATGAAGAATCATATCGTAGTTATGATATTATTGTGAGCCATGAAGATGGTGAAGAACCATTTTTTAAGGAAGATAAGTTTAAAACTAAAAATATTGAT
>DATGTQ010000197.1 GCA_035301805.1 Tissierellales bacterium | reverse complement strand
GTTGTTTCCCATACTCTTCTTTTTAATAAAGCTAAACTTCTACAATCCTCATATGTTGCAACACGAATTTCCATTTGCCATCACCTCTTAATATATATAATAAATCCTACTTATCATATGATATCAAAAATATTTTTACTTCACATTATATAACAATTACGAACTTGATTATATTATAACACTAACTTAATTCAAGATTACATTTAGAACATTTTTGTCACTTTTTAATTTTTTGAATACATTGGCATTACTTTAATACACAAGTTTTCCACAGATTTTGAAGTATCATAATTTCCTTATAAGTAAAAAAGCACTATAATGTCAATACCATATATAACAATACACCAAAACAAGACTTCTATACCTATTTAATATTTATAAAATAAATCTATAACTATATAAGCAAATTCTCTTATAACTAAAATATTACTATTACATTCCTTAGCTTCATCTTAATAAAAGAAACTATCATAATAGCATTAAGTCTGGCATCACAGTTTGTAGCGCTTTTTGCTACAATCTGTGAGGTCAGATTTGACCCCAAAGTTTTGACCCTAAAATATAAATAAAGATAGTTGAGGTAGGAGTGGTTTTCGCTCCTACTTCAACTATCTACATATACTATAAAAATCTATGTTAATCTAATCTTAAAACATACATCTACATAACTTTATCTAAATAGAATCTTTAACTTATATAAAACCATACTCACTCATCTTATATAAAGATAAAAGGGATTGGTGGAGGGGGAGCAGAGCGCGCGGCGGGAAGTATGGTTCAAGCTGAAACGGAATAAATAGTTAGCACATAAATAAAGCTACATTTTAGCTCATATTAGAATTTTAAAATCCTCTAAACATATGAGCTAAAATGTAGCATCACCTTGTATGCCTTAGTTTTTATGAAGTGTAAGTTTGCACCATACCGGGGCTGAATAACCGAAGGTTTAACTTATCAATTCATTACCTACTACAAATCACTTATGCGAAGCATATATACCTAAAATACCTTATCTAAGAATATCTTGTCTAAATAAAAAGGATTCGTCATTTCTTAATCACTGTCTATAAACACGACTCACCATAAAAAATTAGCTCACTTATAATTAACAATATTTCTAACCTGAGCTTCACTAATACCAAACTTTCTAGAAATAGACTTATAATCACCATCAAAAACTTCCCTAATCTTTTTGTTCCTAAAAGACTTAACAAGACTACTCTCATTAGGAATATATAAATTACCCCCACCAGCAAGCCTAACCAAATCCTTAAAAGCGTCAATCCCTATAATATCAACAATATCCATAACACTATCAGGTAGATCATCTCTAGTCAAATTATCCAACACTAAAATCCCCCCCCTCAAAACATTATAACTATATATTCTATAAGAAAATCAAACCATCCTACTAAATTTATAAAATCTTTTAATATACTATTTAAACAATCCTATAATAAATTATTATAAAAATCAAATTTACTAAAACAATGTAGGAGGTAATACTATGAAATGGTATCTAGACTTTGGACATGGAGGAAAAGATCCAGGCGCACTTGGAACAAACAAAACAAAAGAAAGTGATACAGTATTAAAAATAGGAATGCTAATAAAGAATAACCTAGAACAAGCCTTTGAAAAAGTAATAACCACACGTGAATATGACAAATACTACTCACTAGATCATAGAAGCTCAAAAGCAAACAAAGAAAACTGTGACTACTTTGTAAGCATACACATGAACTCATCAACCAATAAATCTGCTAAAGGAGTTGAAGTATGGGTATATGACGAAAAAAGCAAACTATATACCCTATCAAAAGATATATGCACTAACTTATCAAAAGATATAAATACACCTAATCGTGGTGTAAAAATATCAAAAAACTTTTCAGTACTCAAAAAAACTAAAATGCCAGCACTATTAATAGAAATAGACTTTATATCTAATACATCTGTAGAAGCTTCTTTAAAATCAGATATTTATATAAAAAATATAGCAACTAGTATATCAAAATCACTACTAACATTTGTAAATAAATCAATAGTTGATGATGGTATCTTTTATAGAGTTTGTATAGGTGAATTTAAAGATATGTCTGCTGCTGTTGAATTAAAAAATACTGCTATATCTAAAGGTTTTAATAATACTCATATAATAAATTCTTTATAAAATATTTTTTTCAAAAATTTTAATATATCTTAAAAGCTTTTCTTTTTATACTTAATATCAAGAAGAAACTACTCTTCAAATAAATAAATGGAGGTGGCTATATGGCTGTTAATGAAATGCAAAACCCATCAAGCCTAAGAATAAAACTAGACTTAGGTATGGAAGATGGAAAAACAAAAGTTAGAAGTAAAACATTCTCTAACTTAAAACATGATGCAACTGCACAAGATGTGTATGACGTTGCAGAAGCCTTAATAGAACTTCAAGAATATGAAAAACTTGAAATAGCTAAGATAGATAACACTACTTTAGCTTAGTAAAAAGTCTGTTGCTTAAAATTATTAAATTTAAGGAGGTACAAATATGGAACAAACTAAAAGACTTTTAATGACTTTTAAAACTTCTGATGATAAAAAAGTATCTTTATCAATAGATGATCCTAGAGAGGATATTACAGAAGGTGAAATAAAATCAGCTATGGATTTGATAGTATCAAAAAATATCTTCGCTCCAAATGGTGGTGATATAGTACAAGCTGTTGAAGCTAAAGTTGTCATTACAGATACTACACCTTATGACTTAGTGTTATAAGAACTATAAAAAGCTATGCTTTAGGCATAGCTTTTCTAATATCTAAATTCATTGAAAGGATGTGTATTTATGAATTCAGATTTACAAACTCTGATAGCTTCTGTAGGCTTTCCTATAGCCCTTAGTATGTATTTACTTGTAAGGATTGAAGGTAAGCTACAAACTCTATCTGATAGTATTAATGAATTATCTAAAAATATCATTAGCCTGAGATAATTTTTTATGGATTAAACCATCAATTAGATATATAAGCTAAGTGATGGTTTAATTCTTACTTATATTAAAATTTGGCTCTGTTATCTAACTTCGTGATTAATCATATATAATATAATTAAGTTCGTAATTGTTATATATTGTGAATTAAAGTATGTTAAAAATATCAAATAATTATCTAACATAGCTTAAAAATAATATACCAAGCGATATTAGATATTTATTTAAATTTCAAATTATTAACGTCATTTATATACTTTTAACTATATACTACTTTTTAAAAAAACGGAAATGAAAAATATTACAATGAATTAGAGGAGTGAGTAGATAGTAAAGAGGATTATAGAGATTAATCTATAGTCCTTTTTTGTATATAAAACAAGGTACTTGCAACTTGACATAAATGGTCTACTATTGTAAACTAATTTCAGATCTACAATAGTAGGCCTAAGGAGGAAAATATGATAGAAATAAAATTATCAGATTCAGAAATGAAGTTTATGAATTTAATTTGGGATAATGCTCCAATTAATTCTACGGAGTTGGTAAGAATCGTCGAAGCTAGTTTAGGTTGGAAAAAATCAACTACATACACTGTATTAAGAAGATTATCCCAAAGAGGAATATTGAAAAATGAAAATGCAGTTGTTTCTTATTTAGTAGAAAGAGAAGAAGTGCAACAGACTAAGGGGGATGAAATTTTAGGTAAAATATATGGTGGTTCAATAAAAATGTTTTTAGCATCATTTTTAAACAAAAACAAAATTTCAAAAAAAGAAGCTAAAGAATTAGCAAATATGATAGAAGAGTATATTGATAAAGATGAATAAAGGAATAAGTATTATATTTTATATAGTATTATATATGAGTTTTTTATCAACTTTTGTTGCGCTGTTAATTATGCTAATAAGGTTGATATTAGGTAAAAAATTGTCAGCCTTTTTTAGTTATTCACTGTGGAGTTTATTATTGGTTAGATTAATTGTACCAATTACTTTTGCAAGTGAATCAAGTATGTTTAATTATTTACCAAGTATAAATGATATGCAAATTATTTACAAAAATTCAAATAAAAACATACAATTAGAAAATTATTATAAGTTGAATCATGACATAGTAAGTAATGGTACTCAAGTTGATAACAATTTGATTCCGATAATTTGGATAATGATAACTATTGCTTTAATCATAGTACTTAGCACTAGCTATATACTTAGCATTAATAAATTTAAAGAAGCTATTAGATATAATACAAAAGAAACAGCTAATATTATAGAATTATTAAATGGTAAAAATATAAGAATTTATACTGTAGAATGGATTGATACACCAGTAGTATGCGGTGTATTTAACCCTAAAATTATAATACCAACTTATATTACAAAAGACAAAAATAAGGATATCTTAAAAGCAGTACTTTTACATGAAGTAGTACATATAAAAAGAAAAGATAATCTTATTAAACTAATATCTATTTTTATAGCTTGTTTACATTGGTTCAATCCCATAGTATGGATAGCTCTTGTATTATATCATACTGATATGGAAAGAGCTTGTGATGAAAAAGTAATGCAGATTACAAAAGGAAAGTTCAAAAAAAAATATGCAGAAGCCTTGTTAAGCTTTACAGTAGATAAAAGTAATATAATAGCAGCATCAACAATTGCATTTGGAGAAAGTAATGTAAAAAAACGAATCAAAAGGGTATTAAAATACAAAAAAACTAAATTTATAGCTAAAAGTGCTACTATTGTTATTTTTTTTAGTGTTTTATTTTTGACTATTAGTGATTCTAATAAGAATATAGTACAAATCAATTTGAAATCATTAGAAGAGAATAGACAAGAAAGATGGATTGATATAGATAATATATCACCATTTATTATAAAAGCTGTTGTTTTAAGTCAGGACCAAAAATTTTATTATCATAACGGTGTAGATTTAATATCAATAGCAAGATCTAGTATAAATAATTTAATATTAAAAAAAGATACACAAGGTGCATCTACAATAACTATGCAATTAATAAAAAATGTATGTGATTATAACAATATTAATGTACTAGAAAAAAAGCGTACACAATTATACTCAGCAATTCAATTAGAAAAAAATTATAGCAAAGATGAAATAATAGAAGCTTATCTTAATGTTATATATTTTGGAAGAAATATAATAGGAATAAAAGATGCAGCACAATTTTATTTTAACAAGACACCTTTAGAATTAACTAAAGAAGAATCTGCTAAATTAATATCTATTTTAGATAATCCAAAAGAATATGATCTTGTTGACAAAAAAGAAAATAATGAGAGAAAAGCTAAAGTTATAATAGATAAAATTAATAAATCTAATATGGAGGAATGTAGCTAAATATGATTAAGAAAAACAAAAGAATTATATTTATAATGACATTAATAGCATTTATATGGGTAAACAACACTTCTATATTTATAAAAAATGAAAATACAATGCCTAAATTATTAGCTCATAGAGGATTAGCTCAAACATTTGATATTTCTAAGGTTGAATGGGACACTAATACAGCAGAAATTATATATGAACCTGAGCATGAATACTTAGAAAATACAATTGAATCCATGAAGGCAGCTTTTGAATACGGAGCTGATATAGTAGAGTTAGATATACAATTGACTAAAGATAAAAAGTTAGCAGTTTTTCATGACTTTGAGTTAGGATATAGAACAGATGGTAAGGGTAATATATCTGATTATACCATGGAAGAACTAAAAAAATTAGATATTGGATACGGGTACACAGCTGATGGTGGAAAAACATATCCTTTTAGAGGTAAGGGTGTAGGTATGATGCCAGAGCTTGGTGAAGTATTAGAAACTTTTAAAGATAAAGAACTGCTAATACATATGAAAAATGGAAATTTAGAAACAGGTAAGATACTATGGGAATATTTGAAAGATATGCCAGAGGAAAGATTATCTCAAATAACTGTATATGAAAATGATGATGGATTAATGTATTTAAGAAAGCAAAGTAGTGATATAAGAATTCTTTCTAAAAGCCTTTTAAAGAAAGCATTAATTAAGTATGAGTTATTAGGGTGGACTGGATATATACCAAAAGAAATACATAATATGGAGCTTCATATACCTTTGATGTATGCAAAAGTATTATGGGGATGGCCTAATAAATTTGTACAAAGGATGGAAAATGTAAATACAAAAGTTGTTATTGTAGATGGAAATGGAAAGTGGTCAGAAGGATTTGACGATGAAGAAAGTCTAAAAGATATACCAAAAGGTTATTGTGGTTATATTTGGACAAATAGAATTGATAAAATAAGTTCAATTAAAGAATCTAGTAAACAATAACTTATTAGGTAAATACTTAAAAAGTAAAAAAGTAAGCTTTGAAGGATTATTAGTGAACAATTTTAATATAATACGAACTACTTAAAACAAATTAAACAACCATACCTTAGTGATTTCAATAAATACTAAGGTATGGTTGTTTTTTATTATAATTATCACGAAGTAAGCTAACAGAGCCTAAAATTTTATTACAACTTCTCCATATAAATCCTTATTTTCTAAATTTCTTAATTAACATAATACAATTAATAAGTTGTTATTCAAAAAATACCACCTAAATTACTTAGGTGGTCATAATATATTTATCTCATTCACCTAAAACTCATCATATCTGGATAAACATCTGAAATAATTGCATCTACATCACCTTTATACCAATAGCGATACAAACCACTAAGTTTATTTTTGATAAAATGTTTAGCCTTTAATTTATAAAAACACTCTTCTTTAGTAAATCCTAAAACATCCTCAACTAACCATTTAACTGCCCAAACTCTGTTTTCTTTTTCTTCCCAAAATCCATCTACTCCACTACAAACAAGCCAAGGTTTATAAATACCAGGATAAGCTTCATCCAAAAGATAATAATGACTATTTCCATCTATATATCTAAGAGCCCAATCAATTCCATGCTTATGTAATAATTCATTACACCATCCTTTTATAACATCCTCTTCACTCCATTTAAGCTCTTCTTCAATTAACCATTTAACAGCATTAATCCTATTTTCTTTACTTTTAAAATAATTCTTTGGACCTTGCTTTAAATGCCAAGGCTTTATTTTACCTTCAAAATAATAATCCAATACCTTATAAGGACTTCCATCAAAATAATTCTTCAATAGTCCAAATAAATCATTTTCAATAAATAAATTAACATCATATCTTTCTACAAAATCATCATCTTCTATATTTATTACTTCTTCAAACAAATATTTTAAAGCATAATCTCTATTTTCTTTTTCTTTCCAATAATATACAGGACATTGTGATAACTGCCAAGGTTTAAATCTTCCTTTATATGCATTGTCTAAAACTTCAAATGGACTATAATTAAAAATTTCAGAAGATAACATTCCACCCAAACAATTTTTTTCCAACGTATTAGAACCAAAATTTTTCTTTATACTTTCATCACTTTTATATTCTAATACTTCCTCTAAAAGATATCTAACACATTTTTTTGCATTTTCTTTACCTTCTGATAATTGCCAAAAACCATTTGGAAACCTATGAATTTTTCTATCTAACCTCAATTTATAAACTTCAACTGCATCCATCCTTAGTAATTCATCTTTATTGTATTTCTTCATTTACTAATCCCCTCTTATTTTCCATACATTCTATAATTTAATTTTCTTCCTTTAACTTCAACACACTTACACATCTCTACAAGCCTACTTCCAATGGCCTCATCAACACTTAAAATTCTAGCAACATCCATTTCACAGCTAACAATAACAGGTAACTTATTAAAATATCTAAAATTCAAAAGCTCAAATATAATATTTATATCACTTTCAGTTACCTTACCTTTAAATAAATCATCTATTAAAATCACTCTTGCATTTTTATACTTGCCCATAACTCTATGATAATAAACCTCATCCATAATATTCTGCTTAAGTGTTGTAATAACCTCCCTATAACTCATATAAACTACACCTACACCATCATCCATAAGCTCATTAGCAATAGCTATAGAAAGATGGGACTTTCCAGCCCCAACTTGTCCCATAAATATTATAGAATTACATCTTTCTTTTTCTAAATTTTTAAAATTCTTTGCATACATATAAGCTTCTTTATAAGCCTCATAAACTTGATTTTCTATTGTATAATTGAAATTACTAAATCTTTTATTTCTAAACTCTTCACTTATTCCACTTTTCTTTAAAATCTCTTCAGCTTGTCTTACTTGCCTACATTCACAAGGAACTGCTTCATTATCTATTAGTACAAAAGTCATATCCCTACACTTATAGCATTTATATTCTTCACTATATGTTACTTGATTGTCCGATAAGATTTCTGATTTCTTCAAGTTGCTCTTTGCTTGGAGCTCTGTATATAATATCTTCATTCTCTCTTTCATTTGTATTGGCATATTTATATTGGCTATACTCTCCACTTTCATCTCTCCTGTTCTTAACCCCTATTTCATAAGCTTTTAAATCATCATAACTTCTAATGTTATTATCTAACCACTGTTTTATAAT
>DATGTQ010000196.1 GCA_035301805.1 Tissierellales bacterium | reverse complement strand
TTAGAGCTAATGAAAAAGGAGTAAGATTTTTATTATTATCTGGTAAACCAATAAAGGAGCCAATAGCTTGGGGTGGGCCAGTAGTTATGAACACAAAAGAAGAGTTGAGAACAGCATTTAAACAGATAGATGATGGGACCTTTATTAAGAAGGTTTAAAATAGCAGGGATTATTTCCCTGTTATTTTAGATTTTATTCAGCTAAAAACTGTTCTGTAAATGCAATAAATATATTTTATAAGAAAAATTTTGTATTTTATTAAAGGAAATATGATTGATATATAGAATGTATATAGTAAAACCTAGAGACTGTATATGTAGGGATAATTAAACTGGTGAATTAAGATAAATGGCGTGGATTTATATCGAATATATGGATAAGCAGTTAATTTATTACTTGAGAAAAGGTGGGCCTAATGGTTAATAAGAGTAAAAAGTTAGGTGAATATCTTATATATATGGGCAAAATAACAAGAGAAGAATTAGAAGAAGGTTTAAGATTGCAAAAGATAACTAATAAAAGAATTGGAGAAACCCTTGTAGATTTAGGTTATGTATCTCGGAAAGATGTGGATGAAATATTAGAGTTACAACTGGGAATTTCCTATATAGATTTAGAAAAATGCTTAATAAATCCTAAAATACCAAAGCTGATACCTGAAAGTATAGCTAGAAGATATGAATTAATTGCTATTGATATAAAAAGTAATTGTCTAGTAGTAGCTATGGTGGATCCACTAAATATATTTGCCATTGATGATATAAAATTAGCTACAGGTTATAGGATTCAGCCAGTTATATCAGGGGAAGAAGATATTTTAAATGCCATTGATAAATACTATGAAGAAGAAACAGCAAAAAAATTAATAGCTAAGTTTGAAGAATCCTATGATGATAATTCTTCTAAAGATATTGAAGAGAAAGAGCTTATAGATGTGGCAGAGGCTCCTGTTGTAAGGTTGGTAGACTCTATTATTAGCCAAGCTGTAAAAATGAATGCAAGTGATATACATATAGAACCTTTTAGTGATGAAGTAAAAGTTAGAAATAGAGTTGACGGTGATTTGCAAGAAATAATGAAACTACCTAAGGAAACCTTGCCTTCTATAGTGACGAGAATTAAAATTATAGCTGATATGGATATTGGGGAAAAGAGAATCCCTCAAGATGGAAGAATTGAAAATTTTGTAGGAGAAAGAAAAATAGATATGCGTATTTCCACCTTACCTACAGTCTACGGTGAAAAAATTGTTATTAGACTCTTAGATAGAAATAATTTTATGTTTAAAAAAGAAGAATTAGGATTTTCTGAAAATGATTTGAAAGTGTTTAATAATATTTTAATGAAACCTTATGGCATAATATTGACGACAGGGCCAGCAGGAAGTGGCAAGACTACAACTTTATACAGTGTTCTAAGAGAGTTAAATAGAGAAGAAAAAAATATTATTACTGTAGAAGATCCAGTAGAATATAAATTGAAAGGTATAAATCAAGTTCAAGTAAATAATAAAGCAGGTCTTACTTTTGCTAATGGACTTAGATCAATCCTTAGACAGGATCCAGATATTATTATGATAGGAGAAATAAGAGATGCTGAGACAGCAAGCATAGCAGTTAGAGCAGCCATAACTGGGCATTTAGTTTTTTCCACACTTCATACCAATGATACAGCGTCAAGTATATCAAGACTTGTAGATATGGGTATCGAACCTTATTTAATTTCGTCAGCTGTCATAGGAATATTATCCCAAAGATTAGTAAAGAAACTATGTAGTAATTGCAAAGAGGCCTATAAGGCCAGCACTATAGAAAAAAGAATATTGGATTTAGGTGTAAATCAGAATGTAATATTATACAGACCAAAAGGATGTAACTTTTGTAATAAAGGTTTTCAAGGAAGAATCGCTATTCATGAAGTTATGAATATAGACGCTGATATTAGGGAATTAATAGATAAAAATGTTTCTACTGATAAAATTAGAAATATGGCTATAGAAAAAGGAATGGTAACTTTATTGAATAATGCAAAAAGATTAGCCTTAAAAGGCACTATTACAGTGGAGGAAGTTTTAAGGGCAGGATATATATGGGAATAGGGTGAGGAATTTGGAACTTTTAGATTTAATTAAAGTTGGAATCAGTAAGAATGCATCTGACCTTCATATAACTGTAGGTATGCCTCCCGTATTTAGGATTGATGGTAATTTACAGAAATATGGAGAAGGGAAATTAAAACCTAGGGATACAGAAAAATTAGTTAAATCAGTTCTAAAAGAAGAACAATTACAAGAGTTGAGGGAAAAAGGAGAAATAGATCTATCTTTTTCAAGTCTAGGAGTAGGTAGATTTCGTGTTAATGTTTATAAACAGTTAGGAAACTATGGAATGGCTTTAAGAATTATTCCATTAACAATACCTACTATGGAGGAATTAGGAGTACCATCAGTGGTAAAAGAATTAGCAAGAGTTCCAAGAGGTCTTATACTAGTCACCGGACCAACTGGTAGTGGAAAATCTACTACTTTAGCTTCTATTATTGATGAAATAAATCGGGAAAGGAATTGTCATATACTTACCCTTGAGGACCCAATAGAGTATTTACACAAACATAATAAAAGTATAGTAAGTCAAAGGGAAATAGGAAATGATTCCTTAAACTTTACAAATGCTCTTAGGGCAGCCTTAAGGCAAGATCCAGATGTGATTCTAGTAGGGGAAATGAGAGATTTAGAGACTATAAAAATAGCCTTAACTGCAGCGGAAACAGGTCATTTAGTAATATCAACATTACACACCTTGGGAGCATCTAAAACTATAGACAGGATTATAGATGTTTTTCCTCCCCATCAGCAACAACAAATAAGAATTCAGTTGGCGTCAGTAATACAAGGAATATTATCTCAGCAACTATTGCAAAAGTCTGATGGAAGTGGAAGAATAGCAGCTTTTGAAGTCATGGTTGCTACACCTGCTATTAGAAATTTAATAAGAGAAGAAAAAGTTCATCAAATAAATACCTCTATACAAACGGGAGGAAATTGCGGTATGGAAACAATGGATAATGCAATTTTACATTTATATAATAAAGGGGTAATATCAGGAGAAGTTGCCTTAAACCATGGCTACAATGTAGAGTTACTAAAACGATATATCCAGTAAGGTGGTGATATATTGAATTTTAGATATAAAGCAGTTACAGAGACTGGAAAGATAATTGAAGGAACATTTGAAGGGGAAAGTTCTCAAGAGGTTTTATCTATGCTTAACGGGAACGACTATTTACCGATTTCAATTGAAGAAACCAAAGAAAAGAAATTAAAAAATATTAGAATATTTAGTTCATCAGTAAGGAAAAAAGATATTGCTATTTTTTGTAGACAGTTTTATACAATGCTTCATTCAGGCATTAATATAATTGATTGTTTAAATATTTTAGAAAAGCAAGCTGAAAATAAAACTTTTAAATATGCAATTGGACAAGTTAATGAAGATGTTCAAAAAGGAATAAGTTTATCTCAGGCTATGGGTAAACACGAAAAGGTGTTTTCTACACTTTTAGTAAGTATGGTTGAAGCAGGCGAAGCTAGTGGTACCCTAGAGGATATTATGGAAAGAATGGCGATTCATTATGAAAAAGAAAATAATATTGAAAACAAAGTAAAGACGGCTTTTTTATATCCAGTAATACTTATTATTGTATCTATAGCAGTAGTGATATTTTTATTAACTGTAGTAATGCCTACTTTCATTAATATGTTTGAAAGCAGTGGTTCAACTTTGCCGAGACCTACTAGGCTTCTACTAAATATGAGTTATAGAGTAGAAAAATATTGGTTTATTTACATAATAATTATTGCTTCAATAGTGTCAGGTGTTAAATACCTTAAGAAAACCTTAATAGGTAAACTTTATTTAGATACCATAAAAATTAAGTTCCCGGGGATTAAAAAAACAAATATAAAGATTATCACCTCAAGATTTACAAGAACCCTTTCAACATTGTTGTCTAGTGGAATTCCTTTAATTCAGACTATAGAAATAGTCGGTAAAGTGGTAAATAATGAAGTAGTAAAAAAGGGCTTTGAAAAAGGGATAGAAAATATACAGAAGGGAGATTCTCTTTCAACTATAGTTAAAGAAATTGGGGTTTTTCCACCAATGGTATATTCAATGATTAAAGTTGGAGAGGAGTCTGGTTCTTTAGATGAAATACTTTTAAGAACTGCAGACTTTTACGATGAAGAAGTGGAGGTTTCTTTAGAAAAAACAACTACAATGCTAGAACCTATTTTAATAGTTATAATGGCCTTTGTGATTGGATTCATAGTAATAGCTATGGCAATGCCTATGTTTGACATGATTGATACAATTTAAACAATGATAAATTATAGGATAATAAAAAGCTAAAAGTCACATATTGAAACATGATTGTAATATAAGTAAACAATATAAAATAAAAATAGGGCAAAGCTATCGAAAGGTAGTGGCGCAAAGCCTGAGTCTAAAATTATAGTAGTAGGAAATAATTAGGATCGTTCGGCTGCATAAATAATATTCAATTATTTGTGCAGCCTTTTATTATATAAAATATAAATAAGATTAATTCAAAAGGGGGAAATAAAGTGTTTGAAAGGATTATTAAAAACTTAGCAAAAGATAACAGGGGATTTACATTAATTGAATTGGTAGTAGTAATAGCCATATTAGGAATTCTAGCACTAATAGCGGTACCAAGACTAGCAGGTACAACGAGGAAAGCTGATATAAGTGCACATAATGCAAATGTAAGAAGTTTAGAAAGTGCAGCAACTATGTATATTGCAGAAAATACTAATATT
>DATGTQ010000195.1 GCA_035301805.1 Tissierellales bacterium | reverse complement strand
ATTATGCAGCAAAAACATATACCATGTCTAACCTTGACTAAAATTGCGAAAAGGTTATTTGAAGTTTCAAAATAATAAGTCTAATAAGATACCACATGAGGGAGTTTGTAATTTTAAATGCTATTATTTGTACATAATTTTATATCAATGTAAAGTTTTATTTTTAAAAAGACAAACTATTTAATTGATATTTAGGAGATGAAAAGGGTGAAAAGAATATTATCATTACTGCTATTATCAACTTTAATCTTAGGGGGTTGTACCATGAAAAAAGAAGAAGAAAAGAAAGACTTACCAACGAAAGAAGAAGTTTTAGAAGAAATGCTTGATTATTTGGAAGATAAATATGATGAAGAATTTGAAGTAGATTCCATTGATTTTGCATGGTGGGGAAATCCAGGAGGAGAACATATGTTAGCATATCCGAAGGATAGGGAGAATGATGATAGAGTATTTGCTTTAGTTAGAACATATGAAGAAGATGGTTCAGTAACCTATGAGGATGGATATGTGGGTTATGTAATGGAACCTATAGTTATTGAAAAATTTGAAGAGATTGTAAAAAGATACTTTCCAGATAGTTTGGTTTTTACTGGATATAGTAAATCTTATTTATTTCCTAAGGAACTAACTATAGATAGTGGTTATGATGAATTTAAGAAATATGTAGATGAAAAGATTTTTATAGGTTCACGTATATTTGCCAGTATTGAAGATGAAAAGAAAGTAGAAGAATTGCTATGGCAAATGGAAGGAGAGCTAAGAGCTGAATTTAAAATTGCCAGATTCTCTTTTTATGGATATACAACGGAAGATTATGAAAAAGAAATCCTAGGAAAGGATAAAAAATATCTTATAGCTAAGAGAAAGGAACTTTCAATTATCGAAAAAGAATCAAGTTGGGGAATACCGAATCATAATTATATATATGAAAAGGAGAAAGGCAAATGAATAATATATTGGAAAAACAGGAGAAAGAATTAGTAGAAAAGCTTTTGATTTTAAATTCAATCATACTGAGAAAGGTCTTGAGCTTAATGCAGAAACAGAACAAAGCAAATTAATGTAAGACCTAGAAGCCTATTTAGATCATCTTTATCGGCATATGAATGAAGAGGATTGGAGATATTTAAGTAATGCTATAATGACACAAATGATGAATTAAGAGGAAAGAAAATTCTATATAGGTGAGCATAGTGAAATGCCTGAAGGATTTGAAGAAAGATTAGCAGGTTTAAGTAAAGAGTATTTTGAAACAAATACAGATATGAATCCTAAAATAATAATAGATTTAGCCAGTTCTATAGTGACATCTTTGAGAAGAATATTAAACTCACATATGGGATTAATAGGATTAACAGGATTCATGGAATTAGGGCTTAGGGATATACTATTAGCCTCAAAAGAAGCAAAACTAAATAATTTACGTAAATTATATGAAGAAGCTCATGCTGAAGGTTATGCTCTTGTTATAAGGGATTTTACAGAAGAAACGAGACAGGAATTATTATCTATTGTTGAAGAAGTAGAAAATGAACATTGGTTAAACATTACTAAATGGGATGTTTTTTATAGGATAGAAAAATACTTAAAAGGATTAGACTTTCCAACTAATGAAGATGAATTAAATACATATTATAGAAAAGTTATAGATCTTGAAGGTACTACTAAAGAACAAATAAATGAAATTTTTGAACAGGTATATGCCACTGATGAGAATTTTTCAAAAGAACTTGATGATTTAATATCTAAAGTTAATGAAATTAATAGTGAATTAGAAAAAATGTTAGATAGATTTGAATAGGGACTTGGGTTTACCAGAGTAATAAGGGGTAATTAGTACTAAAGGTTAGGACTTTGAATTTTAAGGTAACCATCCATATATATAGTTATTCAGGATTCAAGAATTAGAAAGAATATGCAAGGAGGGGTGGAAATGGTTTATGGATATCCAGATTATCAATCGGAATTAGGCAATATAAATTTAAGAATAGAAAGCTGTGAAACGGGAATTAGAATGAATGAGAGGAAGATAAGAAAGTTAAGAGAGGCTTTAAGTGAATTAAAAATAGAATATAATAAACTAGAAAATCATATAGAGGATTTTAAAAATAATTTATGTGAAGTAGAAGATTGGCAGGGCACAAGATATTGGGAACATGTAAATGAAGTAAATAGAGTTAGAAAGATGCTTTATAGCTATAATTGGGAGATTGAGGAATCTATAACTTCTATAGAAGATGAAATAGAGGAGTTGGAAACTGGTATAAGCAGTAAAAAAAGTGAAATCAAGAAGCTAAATTCTAGAAGAAATCAATTACGTAAAGAAGCTAAAAAGAAAAAATCATTAGAGAACCCACTTGGTTCTGGAACTTATTA
>DATGTQ010000194.1 GCA_035301805.1 Tissierellales bacterium | reverse complement strand
CTCCTAAAGCATCTTGAGCATAATCTGCTAATCCTATTGTTGCTTCATCACCATCAATTTTTATCCATTCATGATCCTCAGTATAAAGTAATCCTTCTAAAACCTTCATAATTTTACCTCCCATTCAAAATATATATTTATTTTTTTATGTTAATATTTAAGTCTATTTTATCTTTTATAAAAAGATTTATTAATTATTTCTGCCTCTACTGGTCTTTTTCTAACCATTATATCAACAGTATTTCCTTTTTCAGTTTCATCAATATCTATTAGTGCCATTCCTATACTTTTCTTTAGAGTGGGTGTTCTATATCCAGTAGTTACATGGCCTATTTTTTTACCATCTTTTTGAACTTCATAGCCTTCTCTTGGTATACCTCTACCCTTAAGCTCAAATCCAACTACTTTTCTAGTTAAGCCTTCTTCTTTTTGCTTTTTCAAAGCTTCTTTTCCTATGAAATCCTCTTCCTTATTTAATTTAACAAAGAAACCTAAGGAGCCTTCTAATGGAGTTATATCTTTGGATATTTCATTACCATATAGCGGAAGACCGGCTTCAAATCTTAATGTATCTCTTGCCCCTAATCCTGCAGGCACTAAGCCATCTTCTTCTCCTACTTCTAGAAGTTTTCTCCATACTTCTACTATATCGTCTTTATCAGTATAAATTTCGAAGCCATCTTCTCCAGTATAACCATTTCTAGAAACCATAGCTTCTACACCTGCAATTTTTACATTTCTAACAATTCTAAATGGTTTTAACTTAGATAAATCTGTGTCTGTTAACTTTTGCAATATTTTCTCTGAATTAGGCCCTTGAATAGCTACTTCACCAATGCTGTCAGAAATGTTTTCAATAATAATATTGAAATCTTTTTTGTTGTCAATCATCCATTTAAAGTCTTTATCAGTATTTGCCGCATTCACAACTAATAAGTATTCTTCATCGGAGTATTTATAAACTAGAAAGTCGTCTACTACTCCTCCATCTGGATAACACATAAATGTATAGAGTATTTGGTTATCCTCTAGCTTACTAATGTCATTAGTAAGTAAGTACTGTAAATAATCTAGTGCCTCTTCACCTTTAACCATAACTTCTCCCATATGTGATACGTCAAAAATACCAGCCTTTGTACGAACTGCCTCATGTTCCGCAATTAGCCCTTCATATTGTACAGGAAGAGCCCATCCTGCAAAATCAACAATTTTACCTCCAAGTTTAGCATGCTCATCAAAAAGTGGAGTCTTTTTTTGTCCCATAACACACACTCCTTTCTAAATTTTAAATAGCCATCAACATGATTATATAAAAACATTACTAAAAATGCAAGATTTGTTAATGGACTCACAATTTTTGAAGTTTGTTATTTACTTCACATATACATTATATATCTTTTTACACAAAATTAATAGTCATTTTAGCAAAATTTTATATTTTAACTTTTTCCTATACCTTCATAATACTTTAAAATCCCTAAATATATTGCTTTTGCTACCTTTTCTTGATATTCCCTAGAATTCAATAACTTCTCTTCTTCAGCATTAGATAAAAACCCACATTCTATCAATATGGCAGGCATTTCTATTTCATTTATTAAAAATACTTCCTCTCTTTCTTGTGGTACCCTATTATTATCTTCGTTAAGGAGATTTTTTAATTCTTTCTGAACTGCATAAGCTAATTTTATACTTTCTTCACAATCTTTTTTATAAAATGTTTGGGCTCCATGATACCTAGAATCGGAAAAACTATTTAAATGTATTGTTAATAATAAATCACAATGTCCCTTTTCAATTATCTTCTTCCTGTTTTTTAAGTCTTCTGTCTTCTTTTCTTTTAAAGTTTTTGATTTATTTGTATAAAGTCCTTCTTCTCCTTCCCTGGTTATTATAACTATTTCACCATCTTTTTCTATTAACTCTTTTAGTTTTAAAGCTATGCTTAGATTAATTTCAGCTTCTTTAGTTCCACTTACTCCAATAGCCCCAGGATCAACTCCTCCATGACCAGGATCAATACCTATAACCTTTTTCCCTCCAGTTAAGAAAGAAGTTATAGCCATATACTTTCTGCTGATTAAAATATAGAATAATAATATAATGATGACTATAGCAACTAATAAGATGTATAATGTTTTCTTACTAATAAATATTACTCTCATTTAATCCCCCTCCTATACCTATAATTTATATTAATAGAGGACTTGTCCTTATTACTATTTTTAGACAAAAAACAAACACTGGTTTTATCCAGTGTTTTAATTTTATCTTTTGTATTCTGTTTACAATATATATATATCTTATCTCTTTGAGAATTGTGGTGCCTTTCTTGCCTTTTTCAAGCCATATTTCTTTCTTTCTTTCATTCTAGGATCTCTTGTTAAGAAACCAGCTTTTTTAAGTACAGGCCTTGAGTCTTCTTCTGCATCTAATAATGCTCTTGCAATACCATGTCTAATTGCTCCTGCTTGACCAGTAAACCCTCCACCTTGTACATTAACGTACACATTATATTTATCTAATGTATCAGTTATTTCTAATGGTTCTTTAACAATTACTTTTAACGTATCATAATCGAAATAATCGTCAATATTTTCATTATTTATAATTATCTCTCCAGATCCAGGAAGTAATTTTACTCTAGCTATAGAGGTTTTTCTTCTTCCTGTACCCCAAAATTCTACCTTATCCAATTATAGCCCTCCTTTCATAAATGTTAAAATTCATAAACTTCTGGCTCTTGAGCTTCGTGTTTATGTTCAGGTCCACTATATACTTTCAACTTCTTAATCATTTTTCTTCCTAATCTATTCTTTGGAAGCATACCCTTTACTGCTAATTCAATAGCCTTTTCAGGATTTCTTTCCATTAATCTTTCATAAGGAACTTCTTTTAATCCACCTGGATGTCCCGTATGGTACCTATAATGCTTTTGTTCTAGTTTTTTACCAGTTAAAACAACTTTATCAGCATTAACTATTATTACATAATCTCCTGTATCTGTGTGAGGTGTATAAATTGGCTTATGTTTCCCTCTTAAAAGCATAGCCACTTCACTTGCTAATCTACCTAAAACTTTTCCTTCTGCATCGATAACATACCATTTCTTCTCAACTTCATCTATATTAGGCATGTAAGATTTCATCTTTTTTCCCTCCTTATTACAACAGTGAGTATATATGAAAATTCCGGGGTTT
>DATGTQ010000193.1 GCA_035301805.1 Tissierellales bacterium | reverse complement strand
AAGACGACCAAAAGTTCTGTTATATTAAAAGATATTTGGGGTTGTTAGGAAAATAAAAAGAAACTAGAAAATTTAATTTTCTAGTTTCTTTTTTAATTTAGCTATTTTTATCGCCACATCTATTTCATGTTCTATAGTGTTTACCAATGTTTTCTTTGAACCGTATATAATGTTTACAAAGATATGTTTACGGAGGAAATTAAATGATAATACCACTACTACATGAGCATAGGTTGATTATTAAATATTTGCTTAATAGAAAAGTTTAGACCAAAGCTGCAGAAATTTCAAGGGAGTTAAATATTAGTGATAGAACTACCCATGTGTTAGGATAGTTGTCATATATAATAATTCTAATATAATATAATTAAGATAACAAACTAAGGGGAAATAATGTATGAAAATTAGTTTATTCAAAATTAGCAATGGAATATTGCAAGCAACTCGGATAATTTAGTTAAAAATATAATATAGAAGAAAAGAAATTACTAAAGTGCATAGCATAAGTAAGTCTACTAATACATAAGCATAAATTCTAACATATATTCCAAACCCGTAAATAAAAATGAAAGGCGTTATTCCAAATAGGGTATGGAAATAGAAAATTAGGGATTTTACTCTTCTAGCTTCTTTTCTAATTTAATTATTTCTATTTTGGTTTTTACACTAGATTCTAAAACCTCATTGAATAAATAATAGTTTCAAAAATAATAGTTTTTTATACTGCCCCTTGTTCTGGCTGAAAAATTTATAAAGACTATGAAGGGGTGATAATGTGACTAGAAAAGAGAAAGTATTTATGGCACTAAAGTCTCTATCAAAAGATATAACATTGAATGACCTAGAAGGAGAAAGTGCAGGATTTACTACTGCAACTATTTCAGACATTACAGGAGTAAGTAGAAGTAATGTAAGTCGAGAATTAAATGTCCTAGTTAAAGAGGAAAGAGCTATTAAAATTGTCGGTAGACCTGTTCAATTTATAGAAAAGAAAAAGTTAGAGGAAATAATAAGGCTTGATTTACATGGACAAAATACATTTAATTCATTAGCCCAGCTAATAGAAAAGTCTAAGGAAGAAAAAAATATATCTAAGAATATAATTCAGGATCCTTTTGAAAAATTGATAGGATATAAGTCGAGTTTGGAACTACAGATTAAACAAGCAAAGGCTGCTATATTATATCCTCCAAAAGGCCTTCATACTCTTATAACTGGGAATACTGGTGTAGGTAAAAGTACTTTTGCTCAAATGATGTACAAATATGCTGTTTTTTCTAAAGTTATAAATGAGAAATCTGAATTCGTTGTATTTAATTGTTCCGAATATGCTGAGAATCCACAATTAATTCTATCACAGCTTTTTGGACATGTTAAAGGAGCCTTTACTGGGGCTAATAAGGATAAACAAGGATTAATTGAAAAGGCAGATGGGGGAATAATATTACTAGACGAGATACATAGGTTACCCCCTGAAGGACAGGAAATGTTGTTTTTACTTATGGATAAAAATATATATAGAAAATTAGGTGAAACTGAAACGTCTAGAAAGGCAGATGTACTTATAATAGGAGCAACAACTGAAGATATAAATTCTACATTATTGAAAACATTTTTAAGAAGAATTCCTATGGTTATTAGACTTCCATCACTATTTGAAAGGGGTCTTTCGGAAAGATTAGAACTTATCGAAAATTTTTTTAAAGAGGAAGTAAATAATGTAGGTGTCCCCATAAATGTGTATAGGGATGTTTTACGAGCTCTTTTACTTTATGAATGTCAAGGAAATATAGGACAATTAAAAGGTGATATACAACTTTTATGTGCCCGGGGATTTCTAGATTATAAGACCTATAATAAAAAACAAATTGATGTGGAAACTCCATTTTTGTCTGAACATATATATTCAGGATTATTAAATTATAACAGAAAAAGAGAAGAGATTTTAAATCTTTTAAACTATGAAAAGGATTATTATACTTTTAATAAAACAAGTGGCGAAAGGTTTGCGATACTTGATAACTATAGTTTGGCTACCGATTTATATGAAGAGATAATCGAAAGATATAATAATTATAAAGAAGAGGGATATTCTGAAGGAAAAATTAATGAAATTATAAATGATGATATAGAAAAATATTTTAAAGAATTACTAATAAAATGTAATGCGGAGAAAGAAGTACCAGAAAAAGAAGAACTATTTAAAATTATAAGTCCAAGAGTTTATAATGCTGTTGAAATTTCTTTAATGCTAGCGGAACAAAAACTTAATCATAAGTTTAGTAATAAAACAAAGATTGGATTAGCTATGCATATAAGCGCATTAATGGAGAGAATAGCCACAGGGGAAGTAATATACAATGAGGAAATAAACAAGATTGCAATTAACAATCCTAAAGAATTTAAAACAGCAAAATTAATGAGGGAAGTATTAGAGGAAGAATTGGAAATAAGTATACCAAAAGAGGAAATAGGCTTTATAACAATGTTTTTAGGTGCAGTTGATTCAGAAGAAAAAAGTAAAAAAATTGGGGTAATAGTTTTAGCTCATGGCGATCATACAGCTTCAAGCATTTCTAATGTTGCAAATAGTTTATTAGATACTGACCATTGTCAATCTATAGATATGCCTCTTCATGTGAAGGTAGAAGATATACTTGAAGAAACAATTAAGAAAGTAAAGAATGTTGATGAGGGAAAGGGAGTATTGTTATTAGTGGATATGGGTTCATTAACTGCTTTTTCAGAAATTATCTTCAAGAAAACAAATATTATGACTAGCTCTATTGAAAATATTTCAACACCTCTTGTAATAGAAGCTGTAAGGAAAAGCTTTTTGCCGGAAATGACCTTAAATAAACTGGTAGAGGAGTTGGAAGTGGTAAATCCCTATATAGGACGAGGTATTACTCATAATATTAAAAATAAGACAAATATATCCAAACCAAAGATTATTTTTACAACTTGTATTACTGGTAAGGGGTCTGCCATAAAAATTGCAGAATTACTAGAAAATGCGTTGCCTTTTATTGGGGAATATAATTTAAAAATAAAACCTTTAGATATAACTAATAAGGATAATATGGAAGAAATTCTAAAAAAGAATAATGATATTAACGAGGAAATAGTAGCAGTTGTTGGAACGGTAAATTTACATATACCAGGAGTTCCTTTTATTTCTATAGATGAATTGATAATAGGTGATGGAATAAAAAATATAGAAAAGGCTATAGGTGGAGTGGATTCTTATTATATTAAAGAAAGGGTTTCTGGACAAAATATATTTATTCAAATGCTAGAAAAAATATTAGTTTTTTTAAATCCAATTAAAGCCTATGATTATGTCAATAAATCCTACATTAAGATAATTGGCATATTGAATATTGACAATTCGGAACAATTAAAGATAAAATATATTATTCATGTTGCTTGTATGATAGAAAGATTATTACAAAACGAATTTTTGCCTTATAAGGATATAGATAGTTTAATAAAATCTGAGGAAGTTATGTATAAGGGAATTAGAAGTTCTTTAACGAATATCGAAGAGGTTTTTGGTATAGAGATTCCTGATACAGAAATTGGTTATATAATTGAACTACTGAATAATGATTAAGCAGATATATTTATCTGTAGGGAAGGCTTGTAAAGATTAGTGGGTTAATTTTTATAAGTCTTTCTTTATTTTAAAGCATAAATGACACAGATGATAATATGAATTGACACGGTTTAACACACATAATATAACAGAGAATAAAAATAAATTTATTTTTATCTGAAATATGATGTATTGAAGGTATATTAATGGATAGAGACTATTAATATTATATGATATATATATCTGGTATGATTATTGCTTTATATTATGTCAAAGCACTTAATGATATAAGGGGGAAATTTATAATGAAAGCTGCCAGATTTTATGATATTAGAAATTTAAAAGTCGAGGACACACCAACTCCAGAGATTAGTCTAGATGACGATGTTATAGTAAAAGTTAGAGTTGCAGGTATTTGTGGTTCAGATATATCAAAATATAGTAAAACAGGACCCCATATTCCAGGAGAGATATTTGGACATGAGTTTTCAGGAGATGTAGTAAAAGTTGGAGATGGTGTAAAAAATGTAAAGCCGGGAGATGCCGTAGCAGTATGTCCAGCTTTACCATGTTTTAAATGTGCCCAATGTAAACAAGGGCTTTTTTCCAGATGTGAAAACTTGGGGATTATAGGAAATAGAGATGCAGGAGGTTGTTTTGCTGAATACGTAAAAGTAAGTAGTAAAAATTTAATAAAATTGCCCAAAGATATAGACTATGAAACTGCTGCAGGTATTGAGCCAGCATGTATAGCAGGCCATGGAATGTACAGAGCTAATATTAAAGTTGGTGATACAGTAGCGATTTTAGGCACAGGTCCCATAGGGTTATTATTAATACAATGGGCCAAAATATTTGGAGCAACTAAGGTCATAGCGATAGATGTATTTGATGAAAAGTTAAAAATTGCTAAGGAACTTGGTGCAGATATATGTATAAATGGGACAAAGGTTGATAGTGTGGAAAAGGTTAAACAGATTACAGATTTAAAAGGAGTAGATGTAGCAATAGAATCTGCCGGTACTCCATTAACTTCTGCTCAAGTATTATCTTTTCCACGGAAAGGAGGGACTGTTTTATATGCGGGTGTACCTTATAGTGATGTAAAGATTTCAAGAGTATATTTTGAAAAGATTCTTAGAAATGAATTAACTGTAAAGGGGACTTGGTTTGGAAATTCTTATCCTTTTCCAGGGAGAGAATGGACAAGTGCTATCCATTATATGAGAAAAGGGGAACTTAAAATTTCGCCATTTGTAACTCACCGCATAACACTTGATGAACTTCCAGAAACCTTTGAAAAGATATATAAAAGGAATATTTTCTTTGGGAAAATTATGATAAATATAGGCAATAATTAAACTAAAACTTTTGATGGAGAGGGATGTATTATGATTGGCATATTAGTGGTGACCCATGGAGATCTTTCTAAAGAAGTAATTAAAAGTGCTGAGTTAATTATTGGATCTCAGGACAATTATAAAGCATTAGGACTTAAACATGGAAGTAACATTGAGGAATTTGAATCTAATGTATTGGATCAAATAGAAAACCTTAGTAGTAAAGAAGGGGTCTTGGTCTTTGTTGACTTATATGGAGGGAGTCCTTTCAATACTATTGCAAAGAATTTAAATAAATTGAATAATTCAATTAAATTAGAATGTATAAGTGGGGTTAATTTACCTATTGTTTTAGAGGCTTTTTTAAACAGGGATGAACTTAATTTGTCTGATTTAAAGAATCATTGTTTAAAAATAGGAAAGGAAAGTATAAAAGATATAAAACAGGATTTGTGCTAAAGATTAAGGTGAAATATTATTTTAGATATTCTTAGGTAAATTATCTTATTGCCTAGGAATATCATAAGAATTTTAATTATACTTGATATTTTAAATATTTAGTAGGGGGAATAAAAATGAAGAATATAGTTTTTACAAGGGTAGATGATAGGTTAATTCATGGTCAGGTTATTACTGCGTGGTCAAAGGTAACATCAGCAAATAGAATTTTAGTAGTAGATGATGAAGTGGCTAGTGATCCATTTATGGCTAAGGTTCTAAAAATAGCAGCTCCATCTACGGTTAAAGTAGATGTTCATGGTATCGAGGAAGCAGTAAAGCTGTTAAAGGGAGAAGATGAAGGAGATAAAATAATGGTACTTGTTAAATACCCAGATACTGTTCTTAGCCTTATAGATAATGGGATACAAATAAAGGAATTAAATGTTGGAGGCATGGGAGCTAAACCAGGAAGAAAATCTTTGTATAAAAATATTTCGGTTTCTCAGGATGAAAAACTAATATTTAGAAAATTAATTGAACGAAATGTTAACGTTTTTATACAGATTGTCCCAGATGCAAAGAAGATAGAAATACAAAAATATTTATAAGGTAAGGTAAGTTTTTGTTTCAATAAAATTATATAAGGAGGATTTTCTATGAACATTAGTGTATGGCAATCTATATTGATTGGATTTTTTTATTATATTTCATGGAGTCCATGGCTTAGTTATGTTGGATTTTTTACATGGAATAGACCGTTAGTAGCTGGATTTGTTACAGGAATAATATTAGGGCAACCTTTAGAAGGAGCTTTAATTGGAGCTGGGATTAATGTTATTTATTTAGGATTTATGTCGGCAGGAGGAGCACAAATGGGAGACCCAGCTTTTGCCGGATATGTAGGAACTGCTCTTGCAATCGCATCAAATTTAGATGCGAATACTGCAATGACTATATCGGTACCTCTAGGTACTATAGCTTCGGTATTATGGATAGGTAAGATGACTATTAATTCATTTTTTGTTCATTGGGCTGATAAGGAAGTAGAAAAGGGCAATGTAAATGCTGTAGCTTTTATAAATATTGTACCACCCCAAATAGTTTTATTTATACTAAGTTTTATCCCTGCGACTTTAGTAGTATATTATGGGCCAGATGCTGTATCGGGTTTATTATCTGTTATGAGTCCAAAGGTATTGCATGTATTTGATGTAATTGGAGGAATGTTACCTGCTCTTGGGATTGCGATGAATTTAAAGTTAATAGGAAATAAGTTTACAATGCCCTTTTTTGTATTGGGAATTTTATTGTCAGTGTATTTTGAAATAGATATAGTTGTAATATCTATTTTAGGAGTTATACTTGCTTTAACTATAACAGCATTAAAGCATGATGATAATTTAGGAACTAATATTAATAATTAAATAAATTATATATAGAAAGGAAGGGTGAATAATGACAACAGAAATAGAAAGTAGTAAAGGAAAGAATGTTAAACTAAGTAAAAAGGATATATTAAAGTCTCATTTTAGATGGTTCATGTTTGCACAGTCTAATTATAACTATGAAAGATTACAGGCTACAGCTTTTGCTCATTCCATGTTGCCCGTATTAAAAAAACTATATGATACTAAAGACTCATTAAAAAGTGCTGTACAGAGACATATGTCATTTTTTAATACAGAACCTATTTGTGGTTCCGTTATTCATGGGATTACAATAGCTATGGAAGAAGAAAAAGCTAATGGTGCAGAAATTAATGATACAGGTATAAATGCAATTAAAACTGGACTTATGGGGCCTTTAGCTGGAATTGGGGATACTTTAACTCAAGGAATTATAACCCCTATCCTTCTTGCCATATGTATCGGAATTACAAATAATAATAATATAGCGGGTCCGATAATATTTTTAGTTGCCCAATATTGTATAATGTTTGGAATTTCTTATACTCTTTGGACAAATGGTTACAAGTATGGTAAGAAAGCAGTAGAGGAAATTTTAGAAGGTGGAGCCGTTAATAAGGTAATAGAAGGCGCATCTATACTTGGAACTTTAGTTATGGGTGGGTTAGTTGGCAGATTTGTCAATATAGAAACTCCAATAAAGTTCACGTCTGGAGACTTTACATTTAGTTTACAAACAGATTTACTTGATAAACTAATGCCGGGACTAATACCTTTCGTATTAACTTTGTTAGTTTTGAAAGCATTAAAGAAAGGCGTTACTCCGGTAAAATTAATGGGAATTCTTATTATGGTTGCGACTATAACAGGAATATTAGGTATATTTTAAAAGGGAATTATTAGTATGATAATGAGAGAAAGGAAGTTTATTAAAATTAATCCTAGCATTGTGATTGAATACCTATGACCAAATAAGGATTAAAAGCAGTAAAGGTACTTTTAAAACAAGGAATACAGACTAGTGTGGCTTTAGAATTTTCATCTAATCAAGCATTGTTAGCTACGAAACTAGGAGCTACTTATGTTAGCCCATTCAATGCCTGATTTAGAAATTGAAAGGTTTTTAAAAGATTGGTAAGGCGCAGTAAAACAAAGGTGGGTAATATTTGAATATCAATAAATAAAGACAGAGACACTTTTATCTTTCAGTTTATAAACAAAGTCTCATATACCTAAATTAGGTATATGAGACTTTGTAAATTTTATGGAGAAATTAATAACAAATACAAAGTAACCGCCAAAAAAGTGGTTGAAGGTCCATAGGTGTTATCTCCATTTTAATTTGCTCATACCCAATTTGCTGTTTTTTTAAATTCATGCATGCGAAAACAAGCATCATCTGAGAGGAACCTTTATTTAATTCTCTTGGGTTTGTCCAT
>DATGTQ010000192.1 GCA_035301805.1 Tissierellales bacterium | reverse complement strand
AAAATATTTTTCTTCATCTAAAGTATCCAGACTTATATTAACTCTATTTAAGCCTGCATCTTTTAAATCCTTTGCATATTTTTTCAGTAATAGACCATTTGTAGTCATAGCAAAATCTTTTACTCCATTTAAACTTCCTATCTTTCCAACAATAGGAAGAATTCCATTTCTAGTTAATGGCTCTCCTCCAGTTATTCTAATTTTATCAATACCTAAGGATACAAATATTTTAACTATCTCATAAATTTCTTCTACTGTTAATACATCTTCATGCTTTACTTTACAAATACCTTCTTCTGGCATACAATATCTACATCTTAAATTACATAAATCAGTAACAGATATTCTAAGGTAATTAATTTTTCTTCCATAAGCATCTTTCATTGAACCACCTACTTTATATAAAGTATCATAATTTTTTATAATTATACAATAATTATTTCCCCAATATTATCAAATTCATAGCCACCAAGATCAGAAACCCTTTCTTTAAACTCTTCTGACTTTAATACTGATATAAACCTTTTTACTTTCTCATCTTCAAGTAAAGCATAGGGAACTAGGAAGTCATAATCTTCAAGAGCTAGATTAACAAAATCTAAATCTAAAGCTTTCGCTGCAGAAAATATACCTAATCCTACAGTAGCAGAGCCAGTTTTTACTACTGTAGCTACTGCCATATGGGTAGTCATTTCTCTATCATACCCTTGAATATCTAAAGAATCTATATTTTCTTTATTAAGATAATAATCTAAAAGTATTCTTGTACCAGCCCCTTTTTGTCTATTTACAAATATTACATCATCCTTCGTTAAGTCTGTAAAATTTTTAATATTCCCTTTATCACCTTTTCTCACCATAAATCCTTGTTGTCTTTTTACTCCTTTTATAAGGGCCATTTTTTCTCCTTGGAAATACTTTCTAATATAACTTATATTATATTCTCCTGTCTCTGTATCTAATAGATGGATTGGGGCTATATGGCATTCTCCTCTTTTCATAGCCAAAATACCTCCCATACTGCCTACATGACCTGAAGTTAAACTCATCATATCTCCTATAATATCCATTATTAAATCATGACTACCTATAGAAAGTAAAGTTTCACGAATTTCACTAATAGGTTTTAACAATTTTACATCTACTTGATTTCCCGCTTCTACCCCTTCTAAATTCTGAGGAATTATTCCTATACCATCTGCTTTAACTAAACTCATAGTTACACCTGCACCACCAGATAAAGGTGTAGCTACTAACTTATCTTTTACATATCCTAAATTAACCCTTACCAATTCTTTATTTTTTAAAGATGAAACTATTTTCTTGGAAATAGTAGCTTTAACTATATTGGCTTTCTCTTCTTTTTGTCCTATACTTTTTAATAATAAAGGCTCTACAAAAGTTTCAAAGACTAGATAAGCAGACACTGGATAACCTGGTATTCCAATTACAGGTTTTCCATTTATTATACCAAGTATAGTCGGTTTACCTGGTTTTAAAGCTACACCATGAACTACTACTTCACCTAATTCTTCAATTACTTTAACTGTATAATCCTTTGTTCCAGCCGAAGAACCAGCAATTATTAATACAAAATCATTTTCTTTAACACCTTTTTTAACGGCTTCTTTAAGAACTTCATAATCATCTTCTACTGGACTATATCTATTTGGTAATCCACCATTTTCTTTAATTAGCCCTTCAAATACTCTAGAGTTAGAATCTATTATTTTTCCTCTAGCTAAATCCCCAATATTCTCTATTATTTCTGTACCAGTTGGTATAATTCCAACCTTAGATTTTTTATAGACTTTTATACTTTCAATTCCTCCTGAAATCATGGCACCTAAATCTATAGGTCTTATTTTATGCTTCGATGGAATTATCATTTCAGTAGCCACTATATCTTCTCCTATAGGTCTTATATGTTGCCAAGGATGAGCTCCTTTTAATATTTTTACATTTCCATCTTCTGTTTCTATTACATCCTCAATCATAATAACAGCATCATAAGGATCAAATACTACATTTCCAGTATTTACGTATATAAAATCTTTATCTTTTTCTAAGATTTTAGGATTTGTATCTGAGGCTCCCATAGTTTTTAAAGATTCTACTAACATTCCATCCATAGCTGCAGCATTATAATTAGGTGAAGAGACCTTTGCATATATAGCTTCAAAAGTTATCCTTCCTAAAGAATCTGTTATGTCTATTTTCTCCCATTGAGGATTTAAACCTAATTTTTTATAATATATTTGTTTTGCCTCTTCCGGATCTTTATTATCGATATAAGTATTTCTTACTTTTTTCATTTTCTTCAACTCCTTATAAAAAAAAGACTTCTCGCCTTTCTCCTTTATAAATTCCTTCTTCATAAGGTTCAATTACTATATACCCATCAGAATTAGAGAGCAAAGAAATCATTCCCGATTTTCCAAAGCTTGGAGTAGCATAAATATTGCCATCCCTTTCTTCCAGTTTAACCATTTGATAAGTTTTTCTTCCTGGTGAAGAAGGAAAATTAAAATCAATTATTGCCTCAGTTTTTGCTACATATTGTTTAATATTCATTTTTTCATAAATATAATTCTCTACAAAAGTTTTAAAAACTATAATTGATGATACTGGATGTCCTGGAAGACCGAAAATTAATTTATTTTTACCTTCTCCTATTATAGTTGGTTTTCCTGGTTTAATAGCTACACCGTGGACGAAAACTCCTTCTCCTTCCAAAGAATTTATTACTTTATGTGTATAATCTCTAGTACCTACGGAACTACCTCCTGATATAAGGACTATATCTGAGGAATCAATAGCTTTTTCTACTTCTTTTCTTAATGATTCATAATTATCTTTTACTATAGTCTTACCTACAATTTCTCCCCCTAATTTATTAATAAGAGCATATAAAGCATAACCATTAATATCTCTAATATTTCCCATAGTTAACTCTTCATCTAAATCTATTATTTCATCTCCTGTTGAAATAATATAAAATTTTGGTTTTTTATAAACTTTTACTTCCGATATGCCTAAAGCTGCCAGTACACCTATAATTTCTGCTGTTATTTTCCTACCTTTTTCTAAAGTTAATTCTCCTTCTTTTATATCATCGCCTTTTAAAATAATATTTTCTCTATAAGAAATAGATTTATAGACCATTAATGTTGAGTCATCTAGTTTTTCTGTATTTTCTATCATCACTACTCCATCTGCCCCCTCAGGAATCATTCCTCCTGTTGGCACGTATACCGCTTCTCCATTTTTAACTGTATAGGCAGACTCTTTTCCCATTTCAACAGAACCTATAATATTAAATAGACTAGGTATAGATTCAGAGGCACCATAACTTTCCTTACTTTTAATAGCATAACCGTCCATAGTTGAACGATTAAATTGAGGAACGTTTTCCTTAGAATATATATTTTCACCTAAAATCCTATCTACACTTTCCAGTATAAGAACCTCTTCTACATGGAAAGTCGTATCCTCAAAATGTTTTAATAGCTTTTCTCTACCTTCCTCTACTGATACTACATCAAAAAAATCCATTTCTATAACCTACCTTTCCTTTGTCAAGAAAAAGAACCTTATCACATATTCTTTCAGACTGATCCATATTATGAGTTACTATTAATACTGTACCCTTAGTTTCCCTATTATATCTTATTATCTCTCTTTCCATTACTTTAATTGACTCTGGGTCAATATTAGAAGTAGGTTCATCTAGTAATAATAGTTTTGGATTAAATATTAAAGCCCTTGCTAAAGATACTTTTTGAGATTCTCCTCCTGAAAGAAGATGAGCCTTTTTATTCTTTAATTCTTCAATTTCTAACCTTTTTAAAATATCTATTGCTCTTTCTTTTCTATTCTCTTTTTTAATATTTCTTATTTTCAACGGATATTCAATATTGTCAAAAACCTTTCTTTTGAAAAGATAAGGTTTCTGCATAACTAAGGTCATCCTTTTGTAAATATCTCTATTAAGATATTTATTATCATATTTAATCTCTCCAGAAAATTCTTCATCTAATCCTGATATTATTTTTAATAATGTACTTTTACCAGAACCATTTGGCCCTATTATTCCTGTAATTTTACCTTCTTCTATTTCTAATCCATCTATATCTAATATTAATTTTTCTGAGTAAAATTTTTTTAAATTTTTTATAGAGATTTTCATGGTTTTAATCCTCTCCACTATATGAATAAATGACACTATTAATTCCAAAAGAAATAATCAATAATACAATTCCTAAAGCAATAGCCATAGGATAATCTCCCATAGAATTCATCATGGATATACTAGTAGTAATGACTCTAGTATGGCCTTTAATATTTCCACCTACAATCATAACCGCTCCAACTTCTGATATAGCTCGTGAGAAAGCTGTTACTATATTTACCATTATATCTACTCTCAGTTCTCTAATAATTAATATAATTGTATCAACTTTTCCTGCTCCTAAGGTTTTAGCAGTCTTTTTAATAAAGATTCCTCTATTTTTTGAAAGATTATAAGTAAGTCCTAAAATCAAAGGAGTGACTAAAAGAGTTTGGGCAATAATCATTGCTGTAGGAGTAAATAATAATTGTAAATTTCCCAAGGGTCCACTTCTAGATAAAATAAGTGCTACTACTAAACCTACAATTACAGAAGGAATACTCATAGAAGTATAAAGTATTCTTGAAAAAATTCTTTTTCCCTTAAAATCTTTTATTCCTAAATTTATCCCTAGAGGAATAAAAATCACGGAGGCAATTATAGTAGCTATTGAAGATACATATAAAGATAATAATATTATACTATATATTTCCTTATCAAAGCCTATTAACAGTTTAAAAGCTTCTTTAAAACCTTGTCCTATATATTCCATTACAATCACCTTTTAAATACCTTAGGCTGCACCTAGAGATGCAGCCTATATTTTTATAGAACTAATTTCTTTTTAATTATTTTGCATTGGGTACAAATAATGGCATTCCAAATTCTTCTTGTCCATATTCACCTATTAATTTTTGTACTTCATCAGATAATAGCCACTCTTTAAACTTTTTAGCTCCCTCTACATTAATTCTATCTTTTTTATCTTCTGGCATCTTCTCCGTGTTTACAACAATTACTCCATATTGATTAAATAAATTTTCGTCTCCTTCTATGGCTATTTCTAAATCTAATGTATCCTTCATACTAAGATATGTAGCCCTATCAGTTATAGTATAAGCATTTTTCTCATTTGTTATTTTTAAAACATCAGCCATACCACTACCTGCTTCAATATAAAAATTTTTACCTTCTGGGTCTATATCTGCCTCTTCCCAAATACTTAATTCTTTTTTATGGGTTCCAGAATCGTCTCCTCTGGAAACAAATTCATATTCTTTTTCTGCGATATTTTCTAACCCTTCTAATATATTATCTGGTGTATTAGTTTTTAACTCTAAAGGGTCATCCTTAGGACCTACTAAAATAAAATCGTTATACATTACATCATCTCTACCTAAACCATAACCTTCATCTACAAACTCTTCTTCTGATTCCTTAGCATGTACCAATAATACATCTGCATCTCCATCTTTACCCATTTGTAAAGCCTTACCAGTACCTACTGCTACCACTTTAACATCTATTCCAGTTTCTTCTTCAAATTTTGGCAGTAAATAATCTAGGAGACCACTATCCTCCGTACTGGTAGTTGTTGATAAGATAATTTCCCTTTTTTCTTTTTCTTCATTTTCTTCTACTATCTTTTCATTATCATCAGCAGTACCTGCTGGTTCTTCTTTTTTACCTGTACACCCTGTAAATAATGAAAGCACAAGCAAAAAACTTAGAATAAAAACTAAACGTTTTTTCATTTGAATCTCTCCTTCTTAAAATTAGTTGGAGGTCCCCAAAAAAAGCAGCCCATGAAAGGACTGTTCTTCACAGTTTTCCTTTCCAAACACGGGAGGCATAAAGATTTCTCTTTATACCCATAGGCATAAGTTTCATAAATATAATTTTAGAAAATTATGCTCGGAAACCTTGAATAAATATTCATTTTTTCTCCCCTTACAAATCCTATTAAAAGAATTTTTAACTCCCTAGCCATTTCTACAGCTAAATTTGTAGGGGCTGATTTTGAAACTACTACTGGTATTTGATTCTTTGCTGCCTTAATAAGTATTTCTGAAGATATTCTCCCACTAGTTAAAACTATTTTATCTGTTAAAACTACATTTTGAATTAAAGCTTTTCCTATAGCTTTATCTAGGGCATTATGTCTACCAATATCTTCTTCAAATATTATTATATCATTAAGATTTGCTATAGCACAACTGTGAACCCCACCAGTATTCAAAAAAAGTTCTGACTTCTTATTAAACTGTCTCATAAGTTTTATTATATCTTTTGACTTAATAGATAAGTTCTTATTAATAGCTTTTGTTTTAAAAGAGTCAATAACATTATAAAAAACAGTACCTTTTCCACATCCAGAGGTTATAGTTCTTTTCCCATATAATTTTTCAGCTAATTTTTTTTCTTCTTTTAGATAGATATATGCAATGCCTTTTTCTTCGTCTATTCTTATATTCTTTATATCAGAAAATGACTCTATAAATCCTTCTGAATAAAGAAAACCTACTGTTAAATATTTAAGAGATTTAGGACTACATAATAATGTTAATAGTTCTTCATCATTTATAAAAATCGTAAAAGGATATTCTATTACTACTATATCTTCTAATGTAGAAATATTTTCTCCTTTTATTTTATTAATTTCATACTTTTTAGTTCCTTCCACATTATCTACCTCAATATTCTTATTCATAACCTTTTACAAAATTCTCTAAATCTTCTTTTGTATTTAAATTAAGAAACATTTCCCATTTCGGACTGAACTTTCTAGCTTCTTCTTCTTTTATATAATGGACATCTAATTTTTCAATAAGCTTATTTACAGAGGAATCTCCATTAGATAGGTATTTTTCAATATCCGAGATCATTTTACGTGAGTAAAAGCCATTAAAAGGTTCTACCCATGAACCATATTTTGTAAAACAGCCTTTTACCCGTAAATCTTTTATCTTTTCTTTCATATGCCTAATATAATCTAATTTTATATTAGGCATATCACAGGCAACAAAATATACATATTGACTAGTTGCCTCCATTAAACCTGCATGGATCCCTGCTAAAGGTCCTTTATCCGTATATATATCCTTGGTCATTTTATCACAGAGACCTATATAATATTCCGGTTTATTAGTTACAACAATTATTTCATCAAACTCTTCTCTTAGTTTATTTATTATTATTTCCACTATTTTCCTATTATTTATCTCTAGTAGTTGCTTATCAAAGCCCATTCTAGTACTTTTTCCTCCTGCCAATACTACAGCAGTTCCAAACTTTTTCATAGGCATCCCCTACCTTGCACATTCATCTGCTTTTCCTGTTAATATTTCTAAACCGTGATGAACACTGTCTATTATATAATCTAAAGATTCTTTTACAGCCTTTGGACTACCTGGTAAATTTATTATAAGGGTTTCTCCCCTTATACCAGATACTGCTCTTGAAAGCATAGCCCTTGGGGTAATGCTGAGGCTATAATATCTCATAGCCTCAGCAATACCATTAGCCATTCTATCACAAGCCTTTATAGTGGCATCAGGAGTTACATCCCTTCTACTAAATCCTGTTCCTCCTGTAGTTAATATTAAATCTAAATTTAAATCATCTGTCATATGAATTATCTCTCTTAACAATATATCCTCTTCATCTGGGACTACAATATGCTCTTCAACTTTATATCCTTTTTCATCTAATATTTCAGCTATCAACTTTCCACTTAAATCTTCTCTTTCTCCTTTAGAACCTTTATCACTTGCAGTTATTATTCCTACCCTAAACATTTTTTACCCCCCCAAGGAAGATTCATATATTCTTTCATTCGTCTATCATATTCTTCTCTAAATATTTTTTCATGTCCTTCTTCCCATTTTGCCATTTTTTCAAATATAACCTCAGCATCTTCGTTTTGAACTTTTTCTGCTGCATTTCTATAAAACTCTCCATAATCCTTTTCTATTAAATAAGCCATTCTAAGTATTGTTATATCGGGAATATTAGATTCAGTTAATATTTCAGATATATGTTCAGATTTTCTTCTTTCTTCAAAAATATTTTCTTTTTCTATATCCATCATTTCATGATTTAAATCAAAAAAATCAGTGTCTAAATAATTTTTTAGCTGTTCTTTTAAAAAATAATAATGCTCCATTTCAACTTCTGACAATTTCAAAAATACATTTTTGACGTAGGATCTGAAAATCTTTTAGCATTTCCCTAAAAAATTTGCTCCATCAAGTTCCATTTGCATAGCATATCTAATTATCTGTTCATAATTTTCCATGAAATCAGCTCCCTAATTTTTCTATTTTTACAGCAGCTACTTTTAGTTCTGGAATTTTTGCTATTGGGTCTAGTTTAGTATTAGTTAAATAATTAGCCGCACCTTTTGCAAAATGGAAAGGCATAAATAATACATTCTCATCAATTATATCCGTAATTTTTACTAATGTAGTTACTTCTCCTCGCCTAGAGGATAATTTAATTTCCTCACCATCTACTATACCTAATTTATTAGCTGTTACCTCATTCATTTCCACATAAGAATGTGGCGACATCTTATTTAATCCTTCAACTCTTCCTGTCATAGTTCTAGTATGATAATGATATAAATTTCTCCCAGTAGTGAATATATAGGGATATTCTGAATCAGTTTTTTCTGCACTGCCTACATGAGCAATAGGCATAAACAAACCTTTTCCTCTTGATATAGCCGTCTTATGAAGATATTTAGTGCCTAGATGTTCTTTACTTGGACAAGGCCATTGTAATCCATCCCCTTCTAATCTCTCATAATCTATACCTGCATATTGAGGTGTAACAGCACCTATTTCGTCCATTATCTCTGAAGGATGATAATATTTTTTATAATAACCTAACTTATTCATAATTTCCATTATTATTAACCAATCTGGTTTAGAGTCTCCAATGGGCTCAATACCCTTTCTAACTCTTTGAACTCTTCTTTCTGTATTAGTAAAGGTACCATCTTTTTCAGCAAAGGAGGCAGCTGGTAAAACTACATCTGCCATTTCTGCAGTTTCCGTTAAGAAAATATCTTGAACTACCAGAAAGTCTAAATTATTAAGAGCTTTTCTAACATGGTTTATATCTGGGTCTGAAACCATAGGATTTTCTCCCATTATATAAATAACCTTTATATTTCCTTCTTCAGCTTCATCAATTATCTCTGGTATAGTAAGGCCTACATTAGTTGAAAGGTTAACCTTCCATTCATCTTCAAAAGCTTCCACTACTTCCGGTTTAAATACTTTTTGATAGCCTGGTAAATCTGCCGGTAATCCCCCCATATCACAAGCACCTTGAACATTATTTTGTCCTCTTAGGGGATTTATTCCTGCAGATTCTATTCCCACATTACCACAAAGTAGTGCAAGGTTAGATATGGACATTACAGAATTGGTACCTGTTGTATGCTGAGTAATACCCATAGCATAGAATATTCCCGCTTTATCAGCCTCTGCATATATAGTTGCTGCCTTAACTATATCTTTTCTATCTACACCACATATTTTTGCAACCTTTTCAGGAGTATATTCTCTAACAGTCTCTACTAATTCTTCGAAATTTTCTGTTCTTTCATCAATATAATCCTTATCAAGCAAACCCTTTTCAATAATTACATTCATCATACCATTTAATAAAGCTATATTAGTTCCCGGTTCTATTTGTAAAAATACATCTGCATATTCTACTAATTCAATCCTTCTTGGATCCGCTACTATTAATTTTGCTCCTTTTTTCTTTGCCCTTTTCATATATGTGCCTATTACAGGATGATTTTCTGTTGTATTAGAACCTATAACAAACATAGCATCTGTATCTAGTATTTCTTCTATACTATTGGTCATAGCACCACTACCTAATGTTGTTGCAAGCCCTGCAACTGTTGATGAATGTCAGAGCCTAGCACAATGATCCACATTATTAGTTCCTATTACTGCTCTAAATAGCTTTTGAAAAAGATAATTTTCTTCATTGGTACATCTTGCAGAAGTTAACCCTGCAAAAGCTTCAGAACCATATTCTTTCTTAGTTTTATTTATATTATCTACAATAACTTTATAAGCTTCTTCCCATGTAGCCTCATGAAACTTTCCATCCCTTTTTATAAGAGGTCTCTTCAATCTGTCGGGATGATCTATAAACTTATAACCAAATCTTCCTTTTACACATAAAAGTTCTCTATTCGCTGCTCCATTCGCTGGCTCTACTCCTACTACCTTATTGTCCTTTATTAGCAAATCCATTTGACATCCTACACCACAATAGGAACATGTAGTAGTTACTTTTTTTGTTTCCCAGTATCTAAACTTTTCTTTTGTCTTAGGCATTAGTGCACCTACTGGACAAACAGCCACACAATTCCCACAAGAAACACATTCAGATTTTGCTAAGCCTTTATCAAAAGGAGCAACTACCTTTGTGTCAAATCCCCTATTTTCTAAACCTATTGCATTAGTCCCTTGTAGTTCTGAACAAACCTTAACACATTTACCACAAAGTATACACTTATTAGGATCATAGGTATAGAAATGGTTAGAATTATCTATTGGGGCATTCCTTTTTTCCCCTATATAGCTTCCTTCTTCTATTCCATATTCGTAGGCATAATCCTGCAGCTTACAATTCCCAGATTTTTCACAATTAAGACATTCTAAGGGATGATTGGAAACTAATAAATCTAATAAATCTTTCCTAGCCCCTATGACTTTTTCACTATGGGTATTTATAGATATATTATCTTCTATTTTTGTCGAACAGGCAGTCACCAACTTATTCCAACCTTCTACCTCTACAAGACATAATCTACAAGCTCCTTCAGACTTTAACCTATCATCATGGCATAGAGTTGGAATCTCTATGCCTATATTTTTACAAGCATTTAGTATCGTTGTCCCTTTTTTCACCTTATGCTTTTTCCTATTTACTATTATTTCAATCAATTTTACCCAGCTCCTACCTTACTTTTTTCTAGTATCTATTTCTTCTATCTTAGCAATAATATCATCTAAGCCTAAGGCTTCTTTCCAAGTAGCTTCATAAAATCCATTCTCATCTTTTTTATAAGGAACTTCTGGTTCATCTAGATACAATAACTCAGTAGTTAGCCTTCCTTTTAAGCAAAGAGGTCGTCCATTAGATGGTGATTTGGCTCTAACAGCTATATTATTATTATTTTTAGACAAG
>DATGTQ010000191.1 GCA_035301805.1 Tissierellales bacterium | reverse complement strand
GGAGATAATGCTAAGTTTACTATAGAATTAATAACACCAATAGCAATAGAAGAAGGATTAAGATTCTCTATTCGTGAAGGTGGAAGAACGGTAGGATCTGGAGTAGTTACTAAAGTACTTGCATAATTAATTATGCAAAAGTAAGACATTGAAGGAAGGGGGAACCCTTCTTTTAATGTCTATAAGCAATTTTTATAAAAAAAGCAATAATAACCCTTGAGTTTTTTGGGGTTTTACTATAAAATAAAGAGGTATGCAATTTTAATATTGCGATGAAGCAAAAGGTTGCTGATTATAGGAAATTTTTGCTGAGAATGTTCGATCAAGAATCGGGCGACTGGAATTGTCTATATATACTTAATAAAGAAATATAACACACCCGGTTAAGTGTATCGGCGATTTCAAGTCGCATGTAAGATTAAACATGCGATAAAAGGAGGGGAAAAAATGTCTGAAAAGGTTAAGGGCAAGCAAAAAATAAGAATTAGGTTGAAGGCGTATGATTATGAGCTTATTGATGTATCAGCTCAGAAAATTGTAGAAACAGCTAAAAGAACTGGTGCAACTGTATCTGGACCTATTCCACTACCAACTGAAAAGGAAGTTATTACAGTACTAAGGGCAGTGCACAAATACAAAGATTCTAGAGAGCAATTTGAACAAAGGACTCACAAAAGATTAATTGATATTTTAAATCCGAATCAAAAAACTGTTGATTCCTTAATGAAATTAAATTTACCTGCAGGAGTAGATATTGAGATTAAATTGTAATTTCTTATAATGATTACTTTAAAGTAATCCGCTGTAAGATAATAGGAGGTGTAGTTATGAAAAATATTCTAGGGAAGAAAATTGGTATGACACAAATTTTCCATGAAGACGGGACTGTTGTACCAGTGACTGTTATAGAAGCAGGACCTATGGAGGTATTGCAAAAGAAAACTGTTGAAAATGATGGTTATAATGCAATCCAAGTAGGATATGAAATAGCTAAAGAACATAGGGTGAATAAACCTTTAAAAGGTCATTATGATAAAGCGAATGTAGAATATAGAAAACATTTAAGTGAATTTAAAGTTGAAGACTTAAATGAATTTGAAATTGGTCAAGAATTAAAAGCAGATATTTTTGAAGCTGGAGATAAAGTAGATGTATCTGGTGTGTCAAAAGGAAAGGGAACGCAAGGCCCAGTTAAAAGATATGGATTAGCGAAAGGACGTACAACTCATGGTTCTAAAACCCATAGAGCTCCAGGAGCAATGGCAGGTGCAGCTTATCCAGGTAGAGTTCTTAAAGGGAAAAAGTTAGCAGGAAGAATGGGGCATGAAAAAGTTACCGTTCAAAATCTAGAAATTATTAGAGTAGATAGTGAGAAAAACTTATTACTTGTAAAAGGTGCAGTACCAGGGCCAAAAGGTGGTTTATTAAAGATAAAACAAAGTGTAAAAGTAGCAAAATAACTGCTAGAAAGGAGGATAAGGGATGGCAAAAGTTAATGTTTTAAATGTGTTAGGTGAAGAAATAGACGAAATTGAATTAAGTGATGAAGTATTTGGTGTTGATATAAATGAACGTGCAGTACATGAAGTTGTAAAAAGTCAACTGGCAAGTAGAAGACAAGGTACTCAGTCAGCTAAGACTAGGACTGAAGTCAGAGGAGGCGGAAGAAAGCCTTGGAGACAAAAAGGTACTGGTAGAGCAAGACAAGGTAGCATTAGAGCACCTCACTGGGTAGGCGGTGGAGTAACTTTTGCGCCAAAACCAAGAGACTATAGCTATAAGGTACCTAAAAAAGTTAGACGATTAGCTATGAAAAGTGCTTTGACTTCAAAGGTTACAAATAATGAAATGATTGTTTTAGATGAATTAACCTTAGAAACTCCAAAGACTAAGGAAATGGTAAAGATTTTGGAAAATGTTAATGCAGATAATAAAGCACTAATTGTAATGGATGAAAAAAATGATAATATAGTTAAATCAGCAAAAAATATTCCTAATGTGGAAACTATATTATTGGATACTTTAAATGTATATGAGATATTAAATTATGATTCCTTCATTATTACAAAAGCTGCAGTGAAAAAAGTGGAGGAGGTGTATGGATAATGCAAAACCTACACGATGTTATAATTAAGCCTATTATTACTGAAGGAAGTATGGATGCTATGGCAATGGGTAAATATACTTTTATGGTGGATAAGAGAGCTAAAAAGACTGAAATTAAAAAGGCTATAGAAAATATTTTTGATGTAGAAGTAAAGAGTATAAATACTATGAATGTTTCAGGAAAAGAAAAAAGAATGGGAGTACACGTAGGAAGAACAGCAAGCTGGAAAAAAGCAATAGTTACTTTAACTGAAGATAGCGAAGGAATAGAATTCTTTGAAGGAATGGAATAGATTAAAGTTTTAGAAGAAGGAGGGAATAATAATGGCTATAAAAAGATATAAAGCAACTTCCCCAGCGTTAAGACGTATGGCAATCTCAAGTTTTAAGGATATATCTAAGAAAAAACCTGAGAAGGCCTTAGTAGTTAAAAAGAATAAAACTGGTGGAAGAAACGCCCGTGGTATTATAACTACTCGTCATAAAGGCGGTGGAGTAAAGAGAAAATATAGAATAATAGATTTTAAAAGGAATAAAGACGGTATTTTAGGGAAAGTTGCAGCTATTGAATATGATCCAAATAGAACTGCAAATTTAGCACTTATTCATTATGTTGATGGTGAAAAAAGATATATATTAGCTCCTAATGGCTTGAAAGTAGGAGATGAAATAGAATCTGGCCCAGATGCAGATATAAAAACTGGAAATGCTTTAAAATTAAAGGATATGCCAGTAGGAACTACAATTCATAATGTAGAGTTAAAACCAGGTAAAGGTGCACAAATGGTAAGATCGGCAGGAGCAGAAGCTCAATTAATTGCTAAGGAAGGTAATTATGCTCATGTGAGATTACCGTCTGGAGAAGTTAGGCGTATAGGAGTAAATTGTCGTGCTACAGTAGGCCAAGTTGGAAATGTAGAACATGAGAATACTACTATAGGAAAAGCAGGTAAAAGTAGACATTTAGGCATAAGACCAACTGTAAGAGGTAGTGCAATGAATCCAGTTGATCACCCTCATGGTGGAGGAGAAGGAAGATCACCTATAGGTATGCCATCACCAGTAACTCCTTGGGGTAAACCTACATTGGGATATAAAACTAGAAAGAAAAAAAAGAAATCTAACAGATATATTGTTAGGGAAAGAACTAGATAAATATATTATATAGTTGAAAGGAGGTAACAGTATGGGTAGATCTGTTAAAAAAGGACCTTTTTGTGATGAGCATTTAATGAAGAAGGTAGTAACTTTAAATGAACAAGGGAAAAAGAAAGTTATTAAAACTTGGTCCCGTAGGTCAACTGTTTTTCCAGAAATGGTTGGTCATACAATTGCTGTTCATGATGGAAGAAAGCATGTTCCTATATATATAACTGAAGATATGGTAGGGCATAAATTAGGTGAGTTTGTTCCTACTAGACTATTTAGAAAACACGGTGAAAGAGCAAAATCTGAAGAAACAACTCAAATATTATAGAGCATAAAGGAGGGAATACAAGTGGAAGCTAGAGCAATTGCTAAATATGTACGTATCTCACCCCTAAAAGTCGGTTATATTTGCGATGAAATAAGAGGAAAAACTGTAGATGAAGCTATTGCAATATTAAAATTTACGCCTAAGAAGGGTGCGAAGGAATTGGAGAAAGTTCTTAATTCTGCCATTGCAAATGCTGAAAATAATTTTGGCATGGATAGAGATGACCTTTATGTGCTAGAAGCTTATGCAAATGATGGACCAACTTATAAAAGATGGAGACCTAGGGCTAGAGGAATGGCTTATCCAATATTGAAAAGGACTAGTCATATAGGAGTAGTAGTAAAAGAACTTGATTAGAAAAGGAGGGATAAATAATGGGTCAAAAGATTAATCCGCATGGCTTTAGAGTTGGTGTAATTAAAGATTGGGATTCAAAATGGTTCGCCAACAAAGAAGACTTTAGTGATTTATTAATAGAGGATTATAAAGTACGTGAATATATAAAAGATAAAATGTTCATTGCAGGTATTTCAAATATTGAAATTGAAAGAGCTGCTAATAGAATAAAGGTATCAGTTTATACTGCGAAACCAGGAATGGTTATAGGCAAAGGTGGTAAAGGTGTAGAAGGTTTAAGAAAAGAACTAGAAAAAATGACTGGGAAGAAAATAATAGTTAATGTTGAAGAGGTTAAAGTCCCAGAACTAGATGCTCAGTTAGTTGCAGAAAATATTGCAGGTCAGTTAGAAAGAAGAATTTCTTATAGAAGAGCAATGAAACAATCAATAAATAGAAGTAAAAGAGCTGGAACAAAGGGTATAAAAACTCAAGTTTCCGGTAGATTAGGTGGCGCTGATATGGCTAGAACTGAAGGCTATAGCGAAGGAACTATACCGCTACAAACATTAAGAGCTGATATTGATTATGGATTTGCAGAGGCAGATACAACTTATGGGAAAATAGGTGTAAAAGTTTGGATTTATAAAGGGGAAATTCTTCCTATTAAGAAATCTAAAGAAGAGAAGGAAACTAAAGTAGAAAAGCCTAAAAGATAGCTAATATATAGCGCAGGAAGGAGGAAGATGAAATGCTAATGCCTAAAAGAGTTAAATATCGTAGAGTTCATAGAGGTAGAATGAAAGGTAATGCAAATCGTGGTAATACATTAACATATGGTGAATATGGGTTACAAGCTTTAGAACCAGCATGGATAACATCAAATCAAATTGAAGCTGCAAGAAGGGCTATGACTAGATATGTAAAAAGAGGCGGTAATGTTTGGATAAAAATATTTCCTGACAAACCTGTAACTGCGAAAGCGGCAGAAACTCGTATGGGTTCAGGTAAAGGTGCTCCGGAATACTGGGTATCGGTAGTTAAACCTGGCAGAATATTATTTGAAATGGGTGGAGTATCTGAAGAAGTAGCTAGAGAAGCTATGAGATTAGCATCACATAAGTTACCAATAGAATGTAAATTTGTTGTTCGTGATGATATGCAGGAAAAGGGTGGTGAAGCAAATGAAAGTTAATGAAATTCGCCAAATGACTGATCAAGAGTTAGATAGTAAAATGTTAGAATTTAAAAATGAATTATTTAATTTGCGATTTCAAATGGCAACAGGTCAGTTAGAGAACCCAATGAGAATCAAAGCGGTGAGAAAAGATATAGCACGTATAAAGACTATTATGAGGGAAAGAGAACTTGGGATAAGAAGGGAGGTTTAACATTAGATGGCAAGAGGACTTCGAAAAACGAGAGTTGGGCGAGTAGTAAGTGACAAAATGGATAAGACAGTAGTAGTAGCTGTAGAAACTTTTGTAACTCATCCTTTATATAAAAAACAAATTAAAAAGACTACAAAATTTAAAGCACATGATGAAAATAATGAATGTAAAACTGGTGATAGAATAAGAATAATGGAAACTAGGCCATTAAGTAAAGATAAAAATTGGAGAGTAGTAAAAATAATAGAAAAAGCAAAATAGTCCTTAGAGCTGGAAAGGAGGTAATCGTATGATCCAAACAGAAAGTCGTCTGAAAGTTGCTGATAACTCAGGTGCAAGAGAATTATCAGTAATAAAAGTATTAGGTGGTTCAAATAGAAGGTATGCTAATATTGGTGACATTGTAGTTTGTTCTATTAAAAGTGCAACACCAGGCGGCGTTGTTAAAAAAGGTGAAATAGTAAAAGCTGTTGTAGTTAGAACAAAACATGGTGTTAGAAGAGATGACGGTAATTATATAAAGTTTGATGAAAATGCAGCTGTTATTCTTAATGATGATGAGCAGCCTGTTGGAACTCGTATATTCGGTCCTGTTACTAGGGAGTTAAGAAGAGGAAACTTTATGAGAATTATATCTTTGGCACCAGAGGTGCTTTAGAGGAGGTGTAAAGTATGCAGATTAAACGTGGAGATACTGTAGTAGTTATATCTGGAAAAAATAAAGGTAAAAAGGGTAAAGTTTTAAAAGCTTTTCCTAGTGAAAATAGGGTAATTGTTGAAGGAATTAATATGATTACTAAACACCAAAAAGCTAGTGGACCAATGCAAGAAGGTGGAATTTTTCACAAGGAAGGACCATTACATGCTTCAAAGGTGATGATATACTGCGATAAGGATGAAAAAGGTGTAAGAATAGGACATAAGGTACTAGAAAATGGAGAAAAAGTACGGGTTTGTAAGAACTGTGGAGATATTTTAGATAAATAATTTACTATTGAAAGGAGGTAGCGAATATGGCTTCCAGGTTAAAAGAAAAATATTACGAAGAAGTAGTACCTTCTCTAATGGAAAAATTTCAATATGATAGCGTAATGGAAGTACCAAAAGTAGAAAAAATAGTGTTGAATATGGGAATTGGCGAGGCAAAAGATAATCAAAAAGCATTAGATAGTGCGGTTAATGAATTAGGCTTAATTTCTGGTCAAAAACCTGTAATAAGAAAGGCAAAGAAATCTATTTCTAATTTTAAAGTTCGTGAAGGAATGAATGTAGGAGCAAAGGTAACTTTAAGGGGAGAAAGAATGTATGAATTTTTAGATAAACTTATGAATGTTGCCTTACCTAGGGTTAGGGACTTTAGAGGAGTAAACCCTACATCCTTTGACGGAAGAGGAAACTATGCATTAGGTATAAAAGAACAATTAATATTCCCCGAAATTGATTATGATATGGTGGACTCTATTAGAGGGTTAGATATAGTTATAGTGACTAGCGCAAAAAATGATGAAGAAGCAAAAACATTTTTGGAAATCATGGGAATGCCCTTTAAAAAATAGGGAAGGAGGAAAAATAATTTGGCTAAAAAATCAAAGAGAGTAGATCAACAAAGAAAACAAAAGTTTAGTACAAGGGAATATAGTAGATGTAAAATTTGTGGAAGACCTCATGGCTATATTAAGAAATACGGTGTTTGTCGTATTTGTTTTAGAGAGTTAGCTTACAAAGGTGAAATTCCTGGTGTAAGAAAAGCTAGCTGGTAATTTAGGAATGTGATGAAGGGAGGTAGCTAAATATGATGACTGATCCGATTGCAGATATGCTAACAAGAATAAGAAACGGAAATGATGCAAGACACGAAACAGTTGATATTCCGGCTTCAAATATGAAAAAACAAATAGCCCAAATACTCCTAGATGAAGGGTATATTAAAGGGTTTGATTTTATAGAAGACAATAAACAAGGGATTATAAGAATAAAATTCAAATACGCAGATAATAATCAAAAGATAATTAGTGGTATTAGGAAAATTTCTAAACCTGGTTTAAAGGTTTATGTAAATAATAATGAAATTCCAAAAGTATTAGGCGGTTTAGGTGTGGCTATTATTTCTACATCTAAAGGAGTAATGACTGATAAAGAAGCAAGAAAAGAAAAAGTAGGTGGAGAAGTAATTTGTTACATTTGGTAAAAAATTGCTTATATCAAGGGAACTGGAGGTGCAATCATGTCAAGAATAGGATTTAAACCAATAAATATCCCTAGTGGAGTAGAAGTAGAATTAGACAATAAAAATTTTATGAAGGTTAAAGGCCCTAAAGGAAGTATAGAAGGACAATTAAATCCTGAAATGGGAATAATATTAGAGGACAACGTCATAACAGTTAAGCGCCCCTCAGAAAAAAAGAACCATAAATCATTACATGGGTTAACTAGATCATTAATAAACAATATGCTAGAAGGGGTTGTAACTGGATATTCTAAGACTTTAATTATAGAAGGAACTGGATATAGAGCACAAAAGCAAGGAAATAAATTAGTGCTTAACTTAGGTTATTCTCATCCAATAGAAATGGAAGAACCTGAAGGTATTGAAATAGAGGTTCCTAAGGCAAATCAAATAACAATAAAAGGTGCTGATAAACAAAAAGTTGGAAGTTATGCAGCTGTTATTAGAGATTTGAGAAAGCCAGAACCCTATAAAGGTAAAGGTATTAAATATGAAAATGAAGTTATAAGACGTAAAGTGGGCAAAGTTGGTAAGTAGAAGGGAGTGATGGCGTTGTTTAAAAAGGTTGACAGAAATAAAAATAGGAAAAAAAGGCATGAAAGAGTTCGACAAAATGTTTCTGGAACTGGAGAAAAACCAAGACTTAATGTATATAGAAGTTTAAATAATATATATGCCCAATTAATTGATGATGATAAAGGATGTACTTTAGTTGCAGCATCTAGTCTAGATAAGGAAATAAAAGATGAGCTTGACAAAACAGGCAATAAAGAAGCTGCAAAGCTTGTTGGTGAATTAATTGGTAAAAGAGCCTTAGATAAAGGAATCGAAGAAGTAGTTTTTGATAGGGCTGGATATATATATCATGGAAGAGTAAAGGAATTAGCTGAAGGAGCTAGAGAATCCGGATTGAAATTTTAGGGAAGGAGGGAAATAATGGAACGTACTTTTGTAGATCCAAAAGGATTAGATTTGAAAGATAGAGTTGTTAGTATAAATCGTGTTGCCAAAGTAGTAAAAGGTGGTAGAAACTTTAGATTTAGTGTTCTTGTAGTAGTTGGTGATGAAAATGGTCATGTTGGAGTAGGTATGGCAAAGGCCTTAGAAATACCTGCTGCTATAAAGAAAGCTATACAAGATGCAGAAAAACATTTAATTAAGGTGCCTTTAGTAGGTACTACAATACCTCATGAGATAATAGGTGAATATGGTGCAGGAGAGGTATTGTTAAAACCATCAAAAGAAGGTGCTGGGGTAATAGCAGGAGGTCCAGTGCGTGCTGTATGTGAGTTAGCTGGTATAAGGGATATTAGGACCAAATCTTTAGGATCAAATAATCCAAGAAATGTAGTTAATGCAACTATGAATGGATTAATGAATTTAAAAAAAGTAGAAGAAGTAGCAAAATTAAGAGGAAAAACTGTAGATGAAATATTAGGATAGGAGGGGAGTAGCATGGCGATGATTAAGATAAAACTTGTTAGGAGTACCATAGGGAAAACTGAGAAGCAAAAGAAAGTCGTAGAAGCTCTCGGGTTTAAAAGGCCTGGACAAATTTTAGAAAAGAAAGATACCCCTCAAATTAGAGGTATGATAGAAAAAGTCAACCATATGGTTGAAATAGTGGATTAAGCAAGATAAAGAGGAGGTGTACCTATGAAACTACATGAATTAGGTTCTAGCCAAGATAAAAACAGGAAAAGAGTAGGTAGAGGCATGAGTTCTGGACATGGTAAAACATCTGGAAGAGGTCAAAAAGGACAAAAATCTCGTTCAGGTAAAGGTGTAAGACCTGGGTTTGAAGGTGGACAAATGCCTTTATATAGAAGAATACCAAAAAGAGGTTTTACAAATATATTCGCTAAAGAATTTGCTACGATTAATGTAGAGGATTTAAATAGATTTGAAGAAGGTACTGAAATTACACCTGAATTATTAATTAGTGAAGGACTCCTAAAAAAGGGTAAAGTGAAAGATGGAGTAAAGATTTTAGGTAATGGTAATATTGATAAAAAGCTTATAGTAAATGCCCATAAGTTCAGTAAAAGTGCCGTAGAAAAAATAGAGGCGGCAGGGGGAAAGGTGAAGGTGATTTAGGTGCTTAAGACCTTAAGGAATGCATGGAGAATTCCAGACATTAGGAAAAAAATAATCTATACTCTACTTATGTTATTAGTATTTAGATTGGGCTCTAGTGTACCAGTGCCTGGAATGGATAAGCAAAAAATAGCGGAAATGTTTGAAAGAGCCTCTGGTGGAATATTAGATTTTCTTGACTTAATGTCTGGGGGAACTTTCAGTAACTTTAGTATATTTGCTTTAAACATATATCCTTATGTAACAGCATCAATTATTATTCAACTATTAACCATAGCAATACCACGATTAGAAGAGTTGGCAAAAGAAGGCGAGGAAGGTAGAAAGAAAATAACCCAAATAACCCGTTATACGACTATAGGTTTAGCCTTAATTCAAGCTATAGGTATAACTATTGGATTCTTCGACCAAGCCATAATAGATAGAAGCTTTTGGCCAATTACTACCGTAGTTATAACACTTACAGCAGGAACTGCTTTTCTGATGTGGCTAGGGGAACAAATTACTGAAAAGGGAATAGGCAATGGAATATCTCTTATAATATTTGTTGGTATAATATCAAGAATACCTAGTGAAATAGTTAAAACTATATCATTATATAAAGTTGGAGAAATAAAAATAATTGGAATTATTTTATTCCTATTATTTGCTCTTTTAATAATAGCAATAGTAATTGCGTTGCAAGAAGGGGAAAGAAGAGTACCCGTTCAATATGCGAAAAGAGTAGTTGGAAGAAAAATGTATGGTGGTCAAAGTACACATATTCCTATAAAAGTGTCAATGGCAGGAGTTATTCCAGTAATATTTGCATCATCTTTACTGGCTTTTCCACAGACAATAGCTTTATTTTTTAAAGGTGAACCGTCTGCTTGGGTAACTAAATACTTGACACCACAAGGAACCGTAGGTGCATGGATTTATACCATACTTAATATTCTTTTAATTGTATTCTTCACTTACTTCTATACAGCAATACAATTTAATACAGTTGAATATGCTAAAAATTTGCAGCAACAAGGTGGTTTCATTCCAGGGATTAGACCAGGAAAGCCTACATCTGAGTACTTGAATAAAGTAATATCTAGATTAACATTTGTTGGTGCTATTGCATTAGCGGCAATTGCTTCATTACCAATTGTTTTATCTAAAATATTTAAGCTAAATATTAACTTTGGTGGAACAGCTATAATCATAGTTGTTGGAGTTGCCCTAGAAACTGTAAAACAAATTGAAGCTCAAATGATGATGAGACACTACAAAGGGTTCTTAGATTAAAGTTAGGAGATGATTCTTGTGAGATTAGTTCTATTAGGTCCCCCAGGTGCTGGTAAAGGTACTCAAGCATCTGTAATTACAGAAAGATATGAAATTCCTCATATTTCAACTGGAGACATATTAAGATCCAATATTAAACAAGGGACAGAACTTGGAAAAAAAGCAAATGAATATATGGATAAAGGATTATTGGTTCCAGATGATCTGGTAGTATCTTTAGTGAAAAAAAGACTTCTAGAAGATGACTGTAAAGATGGATTTTTACTAGATGGCTTCCCAAGAACAGTTAAACAGGCTGATATATTAGATGAAGAGTTAACAAATATGCAACTTAAATTGGACAAAGTAATTAATATAGATGTAGATGAAGATGTATTAATAGACAGAGCTGTTGGAAGAAGAGTATGTAAAAAATGTGGTGCAACTTATCATATAAAATATAATATTCCAAAAGAAGAGAATAAATGTGATATTTGTGGGAATAATCTTTTTCAAAGAGATGATGATAAGAAAGAAACAGTTGCCGAACGGATAAAGGTTTATACTAAAAATACTAAACCTTTGATTGATTATTATGAGGAGAAAAATTTAATATTAAATGTAAACGGGAATCAATCTATAGAAAAAGTTTCTGCAGAAGTGATAAAAGGTTTAAGTTAAATTAAGGAAGGCAAATGTCTTTCTTCATTTCCCTAGACTGCTCCCGTAAAAAACACCAATAAAGAGGTGAATTTAATGGAATTTACCAATGACATAACTATTGGTCAATTAGTTAAGTCAAGAGCTGGTCGTGATAAGGGTAATATATTTATAGTTATGGACATAATTGATGATAAACATATATTGATAGTTGATGGCGATTTGCGAAAATTAGATAAGCCTAAAAAGAAAAAAGTTAAACACTTAATTATTTATAATACCGTAATAACTGATTTTAAGAAAAAAACAGATGAAGGTATAAAGATAAACAATGGCTATATACGGAAATTGTTAGAACCTTTCAATAAAAATACCTTTTAAGAGGAGGTTCGATAATTTAATGTCTAAAAAAGATATAATTGAGGTAGAAGGTGTTGTTCTGGAAGCTCTACCAAATGCTATATTTAAGGTGGAATTAGAGAATGGGCATGAAGTTCTTGCTCATATATCTGGAAAGTTAAGAATGAATTATATAAAAATACTTCCTGGGGACAAAGTAACATTAGAACTATCACCTTATGATTTGACTAGAGGCAGAATAACTTGGAGAAAAAAGTAGTAGCATGGAGGGATAATTATGAAGGTGAGACCATCAGTAAAGAAAATATGCGAAAAGTGTAAGGTCATAAGAAGAAAAGGCAAAGTGATGGTAATTTGTGAAAACCCAAAACATAAACAAAGACAAGGATAACTATAAAAGACAGATATAAACTGAATGTACTATAGGAGGTGTAAGAACTAATGGCTAGAATTTCAGGTGTTGACTTACCTAGAAATAAAAGAGTAGAAGTTGGGCTAACTTATATATACGGTATAGGTAGATCAAGGTCTAATGAGATATTGAAGAAGGCTGGAGTAGATCCAGATACTAAAATAAAGGATTTAACAGAATCAGAATTATCAACTTTAAGATCGATTATTGACGAATATCCTGTAGAAGGAGATTTAAGAAGAGAAGTTTCTCTTAACTTAAAGAGATTAAAAGAAATTAATTGTTATAGAGGAGTAAGACATAAAAGAGGCTTACCAGTTAGGGGTCAAAGAACAAAGACCAATGCTAGGACTAGAAAAGGCCCAAAAACAGCAGCAGGTAAGAAGAGCAGAAAGTAGAAAAGGAGGGATATTATTATGGCGAAAAAAAATGCTAAAGGCCGTGGAACTACTCGTGTAAGAAGAAGAGAACGTAAGAATATAGAGAGAGGTCAAGCTTATGTAAACTCTACTTTTAATAATACTATGGTAACATTGACTGATACCCAAGGGAATGTATTATCCTGGGCAAGTGCTGGACAATTAGGATTTAGAGGCTCAAGAAAATCCACTCCTTTTGCAGCACAACAAGCAGCAGAAGAAGCAGCAAAAAAAGCAATGGAACATGGATTGCAAACTGTAGAAGTTTATGTAAAAGGACCTGGTGCTGGAAGAGAAGCAGCAATTAGATCCCTTCAAGCAACAGGTTTAGAAGTGAGTTTAATTAAAGATGAAACTCCAATACCACATAATGGATGTAGACCACCAAAGCGTAGAAGAGTTTAATATAGAATATATAGGAGGTGTTAATTTATGGCGAGATATACAGGTCCCGTATGTAGATTATGTCGTAGAGAAGGTCAAAAGTTATACCTTAAAGGTGATAAATGTTATACAGATAAATGTCCAGTGTCAAAAAGAAATTATGCACCAGGACAACATGGAAATTCAAGAAGAAAACTTACTGAATATGGATTACAGTTAAGAGAAAAACAAAAAGTTCGTAGAGTTTATGGAATACAAGAAAGTAAAATGAGACAATATTTTATAATGGCTGATAGAATGAAAGGAATTACAGGTGAAAACCTATTAAGATTATTAGAACTTAGATTAGATAATGTTATTTATAGAATGGGCTTTGCAAGTTCAAGGGCAGAGGCTAGACAATTTGTTACTCATGGCCATTTGAGGGTAAATGGTAAAAAAGTTGATGTTCCTTCTTATATAACAAAAGCAGGTGACGTTATAGAAGTGAAGGAAAAGAGTAAAAATAGTCCTAAGTTTAAGGAAATGGTAGAAAACCATGGAGGAACTACTGCTACCTGGTTAGAAGTAAATCCTAATGAATTAAAGGGTAAAATTGTAACTGAACCAACTAGAGAAGATATTGATATTCCAATAGAAGAACATTTAATCGTTGAGTTGTACTCTAAGTAGATTATATATTGCTTATTAATGGTGAATCATTTGCCCTCATCAGTAGAAAATATATAAGTAATCAAGGAGGGTTATTATTAAATGATAGAGATTGAAAAACCGAGAATTGAAGTTTTAGAATTAAGCGAAAATAACACTTATGGAAAATTTATGGTGGAACCCTTAGAACGAGGTTATGGAACAACACTAGGCAATTGTTTAAGAAGAGTATTACTATCTTCTTTACCTGGTGCAGCAGTATCCTCTGTAAAAATTCAAGGGGTTTTACATGAGTTCTCTACAGTTCCTGGCATACTAGAAGATGTGCCAGAAATTATCTTAAACCTAAAAGAGATTTCTGCTAGAATTTATTCAGATGAACCAGTAATATTGAGAATAGAAGCTGAAGGTCCAACAGAGGTAAAAGCAGGTGATATCATTACTGGACCAGATGTGGAGATACTGAATGAAGATTTGCATATAGCTACTATTAATGAAGAGGGATCCTTATATATAGAAATGGAAATGAACAAAGGTAGAGGCTATGTAACTGCAGAAAGAAATAAAAAAGAAGAACAACCAATTGGGGTAATCCCAATAGATTCTATCTTTACTCCTGTTGAAAAAGTTAATTTTTATGTTGATAATACAAGAGTAGGTCAAAGAACTGATTATGATAGATTAGTTTTAGAAGTGTGGACAAATGGTACTATGACACCGGATGAAGCCACTTCTTTAGGTTCTAAAATCTTGACAGAACATCTAAACCTGTTTATTGGTTTAACAGATCATGTGGAAGATGTAGAAATAATGGTAGAAAAAGAAGAAGATAAAAAAGAAAAAGTATTAGAGATGGCTGTAGAAGAGTTAGACTTGTCTGTTAGAAGCTACAATTGTCTAAAAAGAGCAGGAATAGATACAGTAGAAGAATTAATACAAAGAACAGAAGAAGATATGATGAAGGTTCGAAACTTAGGTAAGAAATCCCTTGAAGAAGTACAAAGTAAATTGGCTGAATTAGATTTAAGTTTAAAGAAAAATGATGAGTAACAATGGGCAAAGGAGGGATAATGTATGACACAATTAAGAAAACTTGGTCGTCGCACTGATCACAGGAAAGCAATGTTAAGAAACCAAGTAACTAGTCTCTTAGAACATGGTAAAATAGAAACTACTGTTACGAAGGCAAAAGAAACAAAGAGAATGACAGACAAAATGATTACCCTTGCAAAACGAGGAGATGTTCATGCTAGACGTCAAGTTTTAGCTTATTTATATAATGAAGATGTAGTAAAGAAATTATTTGATGAAATTGCACCTAACTATGAAGATAGAAATGGTGGTTATACAAGGATAATGAGAATAGGCCCTCGTAGAGGAGACGGAGCAGAATTAGCTATTATTGAATTAGTATAGAAGAAAGTGAGGGATTAAGTTCTAAGACTTAGTCCCTTTTATAATTATAAAAATAATGAGGGATGATAAATGGTCAAAGAAATGATAAAAATGGACAAAGTAACCTTTAGATACAAATCTTTTGGTGAAGATGAACTTTTGGCTGTAGATAATGTCTCTCTATCTATTAAGGAAGGGGAATTTATTGCAATACTAGGACATAATGGCTCTGGGAAGTCTACTATTGCAAAACTAATGAATGGGCTCCTTATACCTGCAGAAGGGAAAGTTTATGTAGACAATATGGACACAGAAGAAGAGGATAAAATTTGGGATATTAGGCAGAAGGCTGGAATGATTTTTCAAAATCCAGATAATCAGATAGTGGCAACAATTGTAGAGGAAGATGTAGCTTTTGGTCCAGAAAACCAAGGTATTCCCCCGAAGGAAATAAGAAAAAGAGTAGATGAAGCCTTAGAAATTGTAGAAATGAATAGTTATAAAAAACATGCCCCACATTTATTATCTGGTGGACAAAAACAAAGAGTGGCAATTGCTGGTATATTAGCTATGGAGCCAGATTGTATAATATTTGATGAACCAACAGCTATGTTAGACCCTGTTGGTAGAAAAGAAGTTATGAAGACTATTAAAAAACTTAATAAAGAAGAAAATAAAACTATAGTTCATATAACCCATTATATGGACGAGGCTGTAGAGGCTGATAGAATATTAGTTATGGAAAAAGGCCAAATTATTTTAGAAGGAACTCCTAAAGAAATATTTAGCCAAGTAGAAAAGGTAAAAGAATTAGGACTAGATGTACCCCAAGTTACTGAATTAGCCTATGAATTAAGAAAAGAAGGTATAGATGTGCCAAAAGATATATTGACAATTGATGAATTGGTGATGGCATTATGACAATTAAAACGAAAGATTTAAATTATATATACAATCCAGGAACTCCCTTTGAAGTAAAAGCTTTAGATAATATTAATTTAGAAATTGGAAAAGGAGAGTTCATAGGACTTATTGGTCATACAGGCTCAGGTAAATCTACCCTTGTACAACATTTAAATGGACTTATAAAACCTACTAAAGGAAGGATAATTATAGGAGATAGTGATATAACATCAAAAGATGCGAATTTAAAAGAAATAAGACAAAAAGTTGGATTAGTATTTCAATATCCAGAACATCAATTATTTGAAGAAACAGTATATGAAGATATAGCATTTGGGCCTAAAAATTTAGGTTTATACAAAGATGAAGTTGAAGCTAGAGTAAGGGATGCCATGAGCTTTACGGGATTAGATTTTGAAAGATTGAAAGATCGTTCCCCTTTTGAACTAAGTGGTGGTCAGAAAAGAAGAGTAGCTATAGCAGGAGTCTTGGCCATGAAACCGGAAGTCTTAATATTAGATGAGCCTACTGCAGGTTTGGATCCAAGAGGAAGAGATGAAATATTAGAAGAAATTCAAAAAGTATATGAAAAAGAGGGAACAACTATAATTTTAGTATCTCACAGTATGGAAGATATTGCAAAATTAGTAAATCGTATTATTGTAATGGACAAGGGAAAAATAAAAATGGATGGAGAACCAAGAAAAATTTTTAAATCTTCAGAGGAATTGGAGTCTATAGGTTTAGATATACCTCAAGTAACTCAATTTATGAAAAAGTATAAAAATAAGGGGAATTTAATAAGAGATGATATCTTAACCGTAAAGGAAGCAAAAGAGGAGTTATTAAAGTATCTAAGGAGAAATGCCAATGATTAAAGATATTACTATAGGTCAATACTTCCCAGGTGATACAATAGTTCATAGGTTAGATCCTAGGGTAAAAATTATAATAATATTTATGTTTATAATTTCACTTTTTTTTATTAAGAATTTTTATCCTTATATTTTAATATTATTTTTCCTAATACTTTCAATTAAAATGTCTAAGGTACCTATTAACTATGTACTAAAGGGTTTAAAGCCTTTAATGGTTATAATAACTATTACCTTTTTAATAAATGTATTTATGACTAAAGGAGTTGTTCTATTTCAATTAGGGCCTTTAACTATAACAGAAGAAGGTTTATCCCATGGAATATTTATGGCACTAAGATTGATTTTCTTAGTAACTGGCACTTCTTTATTAACTTTAACTACATCGCCAATATTGTTAACAGATGGTATTGAAAAGTTACTATCACCTTTTAAAGCAATAGGTTTACCAGCCCATGAATTAGCTATGATGATGACTATAGCTTTAAGGTTTATTCCTACATTGTTAGAAGAAACAGATAAAATTATGAAAGCACAAATGGCAAGAGGAGCAGATTTTGAAAGTGGGAATATTATTAACAGAGCTAAAAATTTAGTACCGTTGTTAGTTCCTCTATTCGTTAACTCCTTTAGAAGAGCAGATGAATTAGCTATGGCGATGGAAGCAAGATGTTATAGGGGAGGAGACAATAGAACAAGACTTAATGAGTTAAAAATGGTTAGAAAAGATTATATTGCATTAGTAATAAGTGGGGCATTTTTTCTTTTTATAGCTATTGGCAGTAAAAAACTTCTATTTGGA
>DATGTQ010000190.1 GCA_035301805.1 Tissierellales bacterium | reverse complement strand
TGTTGTCAAAAAATGTTTGAAAAATATCATCTTCCTTGCAATAAGACAATTCAAAACACCCTATCTAATTATAATTTTCTAATATTAAATACTATTACAATAACATTATAACATTATTATTTGTTTTTTCCTAAATTATTCCCCTTTTTCTTTAATAAGCTCTTCTAACTCCTCCTTAGTAAGCTCTCTATATTCTCCTGGGTGTAAATTATAATCAAGCTTTAAATCTCCCATAGAAATCCTTCTTAAATATATGACTTTCATCCCAATAGATTGGAACATCCTTTTAACTTGGTGGTATTTCCCTTCATATATAGTTAATTTTATTTTAGATACAGTATCACTTTCTATTATTTCTAACTCTGATGGCATAGTCTTATAACCATCATCCAAAATCACTCCTTCTTTAAATTTATCAATATGCTTTTCTTCTACTACACCCCTTATTTCTGCATAATAGGTTTTTGGAACTTTCCTATTAGGTGATAAAAGAGAATGAGCTAGTTTGCCATCATTAGTTAAAAGTAGTAACCCTTCTGTATCTTTGTCTAATCTGCCTACTGGGAAAGGTTCAAATATTAGATGTTGTACTTCAAGTAAACTTAATACAGTCCTATCACTTGGATCATATGTAGAAGAAACTACACCACTAGGTTTATTCATCATTAGGTAAATATATTTTCTATACTCTATTATTTGATTGTCAAATTGAATTTTATCTTCATAAGGATCTACTTTCATAGCTCTATTTTTAACTACTTTATTGTTAACCATAACTCTTCCATCTCTAACTGCCTTCATTATATCTTTTCTACTTCCAAAACCCATATTTGAAATTACTTTATCTAGTCTTTCTTTTTTATTCATAAACTCACCCTTTTGCCTTTTTATTTATATCTAGAATATTCTAGTTAAAATCTATACAAAATAAAGATATGAAATAAATAAATTTGAAAGGAGAATTCTAATGAGGGTTGAAAAAACTAATACAACTTTAGACGGAGTAAAATGTGTTGTAAATACTTGTGCTTATTACGAACATGGAGATCACTGTTCTGCTTCAAAAATAGAAATACAACCACGAAATGCATCTTCTACTAAAGAAACAGATTGTGTCACATTTTCACCAGATAATCAACTAACATAATTACTAAATAGGCAGGAGGTTCCTGCCTATTTCCTTTATTTTTTAAATCTTTCTAATGCCTTTCCATTTAGATAATTACACTTTCTCCCTTGAAAGGTCCCTCTTTCTTCCATCTCCGATATAATTTCATCCCTTATTTTCCACCAACTCTCATTCCAGTTTACAAATAAGGTATTTTCTTCTGGTGCCCTACCTAATAACCTTTGAACTACAATATTAGGACTTAAGTATTCTAAAAATGCAATAACCCTTTCTATATATTCTTCTTTAGAAACAAGAGAAATATTCCCTTCTTTATACATACTACCTAGAACTGTATTTTCTACTATATAAAGAGCATGTAATTTTACTTCTTCAACCTCTAAAGCTGAAAGTATTTTTGCACCTTCCTTTATATCATCCATATCATCCCAAGGGAAATTAGGAATCATATGGACACAAGTTCTAATATTATACCTTTTATTTCTAAGAACTCCATCTATAAACTCGGCTAATGTGTGGCCTCTATTAATTTTATTTAATGTATGATAGTTTACTGTCTGTAAGCCTAGTTCTACTGTTATATCTAAGTCATATTCATCTTTTATTTCTGCTAAAAATTCTAAATAATCATTATTTATACAATCTGGACGAGTGGATATAGAAATTCCTACTATATCATCCATTAGTGCTTCCTTTATTACTCTTTTAAAATCATTTAAGGGCATATATGTGTTAGTAAAATTCTGAAAATAGGCTATAAATTTCTTAGCTTTATATCTATCTTTTATATAATCCTTATTTGCTGTTAATTGCTCCTTTACATCTAAACTATTAGGTAAATTTTCAAAGGAACCTCCTTCTTCACCACAATATATACATCCTCCAGATCCAACACACCCATCTCTATTAGGACAGGTAAGAGGTAATTTTATAGGAAGTTTATATACTTTTTCTCCAAATTTCCCTTTCAAATATTTTGAATATACATTATATACATTTATTTCCATATATATTTCCACCTTATATTTAATCTACATTTCTTCTTTAATAAAATCTAATACCTTTTTAGGATGCCCTGTTGCTCTTATATTTCTAAATTCTTTTACTATATTTCCTTCTTTATCTATTATAAAAGTAGATCTTTCTACCCCTATATATTCTCTACCATACATTTTTTTAAGTTTCATTACATCATATAAATTATGAACCTTTTCATCTTCATCACTTAATAATAAGAAAGGTAGTTCTAATTTATCCCTAAATTTAGCATGAGATTTTAATTTGTCTCTACTAATACCTAGTATTACTATATCTAACTTTTTAAATTCTTCATATAAATCTCTAAACTCTATAGCCTCTGTTGTACATCCAGAAGTATTATCCCTTGGGTAAAAATATAAAACTACATTTTTTCCCCTAAAATCTTTTAAAGAAATATTTTTACCATCGGTTTCTTTTAATGTAAACTCTGGTGCTTTCTTCATGAAAATTCCTCCTTTACACCTCTAAAACCTTATCTAAAATATAAGCTAGTCCACCTTCGTTATTATTTTTTTCAGTAATAATATCAGCATATTTTCTAACTACTTCAGTTCCATTTTTCATAGCTATTCCTAAGCCAGCTTTCTTAAGCATCTCAATATCATTATTATCATCGCCAATAGTAATTATTTCATTTTCTAGTATTCCTTTACCCCTTGCATATTCCCTTAAACTTAACCATTTGCATCCCTCTGGATGCATGACCTCCAAAAGTCCATTAGCCGAAGTAATATTATGCATAATATGAGAGCTATATTTCCTTGGATATTTCTTATTTATATCTAAATACAACTCTTCTAACTCTTCTTTTTCTCCTATAAACACTACGGTGAGTACTTTAGGATCCTTTAACTTTGTAATATCTTCAACCTGTCTATGCCTTTTAGGGTCTTTATATAGATAATTATTATATTTTTCATTTTTCTTATCTAATTCTATAACTATATCATAACCATTATTATATTCATTAACATGTACTATTGGATATAACCCTTTAATCTTTCCTTCTTCTACTAAAATATGATAATCCCTTGGTTCCATATATTTTTCCATTAACACTTTATCATTTTTAGATTCTCTTACGATGGTACCGTTATTAGCTAATATCACTAAGTCATTATTTATATCCTTTATAAACATTTTTGCAGACCAATATCTTCTACCTGTAGCAATTACTATTTCATATCCTTTATCTAATAGTTTTTTTAATATTTCCTTATTTTCTGCTGGAATATTTTTATCATCATCTAGTAATGTTCCATCCAAATCAA
>DATGTQ010000189.1 GCA_035301805.1 Tissierellales bacterium | reverse complement strand
CTGACAAATAAAAAGGTAGAAGTTTTAGACTCAAAATTAACTATTAGAAACTCAGTTATATAGTTAATAAGAATTCTAGAAAAATTTATTAAGTTAAATGCAATCGATTGTATTTAACTTAATTTATAGTCAAAAGGAGTGATATTTTGAAAAGTAAAGGTATGGTGTTAAAAGAATTTTTAAAACCTTTAGAAATGGAATATATAGAAATACCTAAGTTAGATAATGGTCAATTACTAGTGAAAATAGAAGCAGCTGGAGTATGTGGTTCAGATGTTCATATGTGGAAAGGTGAAGATCCAAGAACTCCATTACCAATAATTCTTGGTCATGAAGGTGTGGGAAGAATAGTAGAAATTAATGGAACTAAAGAGACAGTATACGGTGAGACTTTAAAAGAAGGAGATTTAATAATCTGGAATAGGGGAGTAACTTGTGGACAATGTTATGCATGTAAGATTCTAAGAGAACCATCCTTATGTAAAGACAGAAGAACCTATGGGATAAATATATCTAGTAAAGATGCACCTTATTTAAATGGCTGCTATTCAGAATATCTAGTTTTAGATAATAGAACAGATATTTTTAAAGTAGAAACGGAAATAGATCCAGCTATATTAGTATCAGCTTCATGTTCAGGAGCTACTATTGCCCATGCTTTTGATATGATGGATGGAATACTTGGACAGACTGTAGTTGTTCAAGGGCCTGGTCCTCTAGGAGTTTATAGTGTTGCCTTTGCAAAATATTTAGGGGTAAATGAAATTATAGTTATAGGTGGCTCCCAAGACAGATTAGAACTTTGTAAAGAACTTGGTGCTACTACAATTTTAAATAGACATGATACTAACCAAGAAGAAAGACGAGAAATAGTATTTAACAAGACTAAAGGATTAGGTGCTGATTTAGTAATAGAAGCAGTAGGTTCACAAGGAGTAGTTGAAGAAGGAATAAAGCTATTAAGATCTGGTGGAGAATATTATTCTACAGGATTTGCTCAACCAGCAGGATTAGAAAACATAGACTTTTTTAAGGAGATTGTAAGTAAAAATATTAAGGTTCAAGGCGTATGGGTAAGTGATACTAAACATACCCAAATGGCAATTGATATAGTGAATAAGAATAAAGAAGGCTTTGGTAAGTTGATATCCCATAAATTTTCATTAGACCAAGCCAATGAAGCTATAAAAGTAATGAATAATAAAGAAGCTTTAAAAGCAGTATTAATACCATAATTATCAAGAATAAAGGAGTTGGGAAATTGCTGAAGGATTGTATTAAGCTTAATGATATAAATCTGGATATTTATTCTGTAAATACAGTAGTAGTTGGAACTGGAGCTGCTGGTTTCAATGCTGCTGATCGAATATATTCTCTTGGACAAAAAGATGTAGCTATAGTAACAGAAGGAATAAATATGGGGACCTCACGAAATACAGGTTCAGATAAACAAACTTATTATAAATTAACATTATCAGGAGAAGAACAGGATTCAGTTTATGAAATGGCCAAAACCTTATTTGATGGGGGTTCCATGGATGGAGATATAGCTTTAACAGAAGCCGCTTTATCACCACAATGTTTTTATAAATTAATTGATATTGGAGTTCCTTTTCCTCATAATACCTATGGTGAATATGTAGGCTATAAAACAGACCATGACCCAAGACAAAGAGCAACATCTGTTGGACCTTTGACTTCTAAGTTTATGACAGAGAAACTTCAAGATCAAGTAATAGATAAGAATATCCCAATATTTAATGGTTATCAAGTAATTGGTATTTTAAAAGATGAATACAAAGAAGAAGTAGTAGGTCTTTTAACTTTAAATACACTGGAGATAAAAAAAGAAGATAAAAGATATGTATTATTTAACTGCACAAATATTGTTTATGCTACAGGAGGGCCAGCTGGAATCTATAAGGACTCTGTTTATCCTGAAAGTCAGACTGGAGCTTCAGGTATAGCTTTTGAATCTGGAATAAAAGGTAAAAATCTTGGAGAATCTCAATATGGAATAGCTTCAATAGATTTTAGATGGAATCTTTCGGGAACCTATCAGCAAGTTTTACCTAGATATTTTTCTACAGACAAAGATGGTAATGATGAAAGAGAATTTTTAGATGAATACTTTAGCTCTACTGGTAAAATGCTAGACGCTATATTTTTAAAAGGATATCAATGGCCTTTTGATCCTAAAAAAATAGAAAATGAAGGCTCATCTTTAATTGATTTACTTGTTTATAATGAAACTAAAATAAAAGGAAGAAGGGTATTTTTAGACTTTTTAAACAATCCTACTAATTCTGAAACAAATGGAGAATTAGACTTTTCTTTACTAGGAGAAGAAAGCTATAACTATTTAGCAAATTCAAAAGCTTTATTTGGTAAGCCAATTGATAGATTGAGACATATGAATCAGCCAGCTATAAAGCTTTACAAAGATAACGGTATAGATTTAGAAAAAGAACCATTAGAAATAGCAGTATGTGCTCAACATAATAATGGAGGATTAGCAGGAGATCTGTGGTGGGAAAGTAATTTAAAAGGATTCTTCCCTGTTGGAGAAGTAAATGGAACCCATGGTATATATAGACCAGGAGGAAGTGCTTTAAATTCTGGACAAGTAGGTAGTTTGAGAGCAGCCCAATATATAACCAACCAAAGAAAAGATTCACCTTTAAAAACTGAGGACTTTATGGCTAAGTCAAAAAATCAAATAATTAATATTTTAAAAATAGGAAAAGACTTTGAAAAAAACATAGGAGATACTAGTAATATTTTAGACTTAAGAAATAAAATGGGAAATCTTATGTCAGAAAACGGAGGTATAATAAGAGATTTAGAGAAAATATCAGATACTATAACTAAGCTAAAGGAAAACATAGAAAATGTAGCTAATATCCACAAACTAAGTTCTATAAATGAACTTCCCTTTGCTTTCCAAAATAGAGATATCTTTATAACTCAATTAGTATATCTCTCTGCTATTAAGGATTATATAGAAAAGGGAGGAAAAAGTAGAGGCTCTTATTTAATAGTAGATAGAAATGGAGATATCAATATAGAAGCTTTTAAGGGGAAAATTAAATTTACATTAGATGATGGAAAATTAAAAGATTTAATTCAAGAAACTGAATATAAGGATAAAAATATAAAATGCAGCTGGAGATCTGTAAACCCAATTCCTGAAGAAGACAATTGGTTTGAAAAGGTATGGTATGACTATAGAAACAATAAAATAATAATTTAATATCTTAAGAAATATAAGTAAGAAAATGGAGGGAAGATTTTGCGAAATGTAATAAAACGCTATGTACTTTTTTTCCTTAGCTTGGTTGTAATGGGGTTGGGGATTAGTTTAGTAACTAAATCAGATTTAGGTACATCTTCTATTTCAAGTATACCCTATGTACTTAGTATAATATATCCTTTAAGTTTTGGGGCTTTTACTTTTATATCAAATGTAACCTTTGTACTCTTACAAATACTAATATTAAGAAAGGATTTTCCTAAAAATCAATACTTGCAGCTAATAGTAGGACCTTTTCTAGGCTTATTTATTGATTTGGGGATGTTTTTATTTAAATGGATTTCTCCAACCTATTATTTAACTAAGTTATTAATACTACTAATAGGAAGCATAGTTTTAGCATTTGGCATCTTCCTCCAGTTAACAGCTGATGTAATTACAAATCCTGGTGAGGGAATTGTAAAAGCTATAGCAATTAAGACTGGTAAAGACTTTGGAAACGTAAAAGTAGTTTTCGACTCCATATTAGTGTTAATAGCAGGGATCTTTTCTTTTATTGCAAAAGGTAGTATTTTGGGAATCCGTGAGGGAACTCTTATTACAGCTATTATTGTTGGACCAATAATAAAAGGTTTTAGAAAACTATGTGATAGTGTGAAATGCAATATTATTGAGAAATGGTTTTAAAATAAATTAAAATTAAAGGAAGGTGAAAAAGTGGTTAAAGGATTATTTATTTTAGATAAAAAAGTCATTGATCAAGTTTATCCTCCAAATATAAAAAAGGAAATTGAAGAATTAGCAGATATTATAGCTTCTCCTCTTTCAAGAGATGAAGTATATGAAAATAAAGAGATTCTAAAAGATGTAGAAGTTATTTTTTCAAGTTGGGGCGGACCAAAACTTGATGCTGATTTTTTAGAAGCTGCACCAAATTTAAAAGCTCTCTTTTATGCTGCTGGGAGTGTTAAAAAAATTGTAACTGATGCCTCTTGGAAAAAAGGAATTAAAGTAATGAATGCAAATGAAGCCAATGCGGTACCAGTTGCGGAATATACTTTATCTCAGATTCTTTTTTCTTTAAAAAATGGTTGGCAGATGGTGAGGAAAGTAAGAAAAACTAAGACCTATCCTGATTGGCCTCATGCCAATATTAAAGGAGCCTTTGGAAGTACAGTAGGACTTATTTCTCTAAGTACTGTTGGTCGTAAAGTAAATGAACTATTAAAATATTTTGATATTAATGTTTTAGCCTATGATCCTTTTGTAGATGAAAAAGAAGCAAAAGAGTTAAATGTTGAATTATGTTCTTTAGAAGATATTTTTAAAAGGTCAGATGTTGTTTCACTTCATAGTCCATTATTAGAAGAAACAAAAGGAATGATAAAAGGAAAACATATTGCATCTATGAAAGAAAATAGGGTTTTTATTAATACAGCCCGGGGAGCTATTGTAAAAGAATTAGAAATGATCAATGTATTAAAAGAACGGCCAGATTTAACAGCTATTTTAGATGTTACTTATCCTGAACCTCCAGAAAAAGATTCTGATTTATTCCTTTTGGATAATGTTGTTTTAACACCCCATATTGCTGGAAGTGAAGGAGAAGAGACTGGTAGAATGGGAGCATATATGTTAGAAGAGTTTAAACGCTACCTTAATGGTGAAGAGTTGAAGTGGGAAGTAACTAAGGAAGCTTTTAAACATATGGCTTAATATAGGAAACTAGAATAAGAAAGGTGGGGAAAGATGAATAAAGGCGGTTTATGTTCAATAACTTTTAGAGAATTGTCAGTTAATGAAATAATAGAATTAGTAAAAAAAGCAGGTTTAAATGGTATTGAATGGGGTGGTGATGTTCATGTTCCACCGGGAGATTTTGAAAAAGCTAAAGAAGTAGCAGATGCAACTAAAAAGGCTGGTTTAGATGTAGTTTCTTATGGTTCTTATTATAGAGTAGGAATTCCTAATGATATTTCTTTTGAAACTATATTAGAAACAGCTGTTCACTTGACGGCTCCTTCTATTCGTGTTTGGGCAGGTAGATTAGGTTCAGCTAAAGCAGATGATACTTATAGAAAAAATGTTGTAGAAGATGCTCAAAGAATTGCTGAATTAGCTAAAGAACATAATATTACAATCCATTTTGAATACCATGGTCGTACCTTAACAGATACTCCAGAAAGTGCCCTAGCTCTAATGAAAGATGTTAATCATCCTAATGCTAAACTATATTGGCAGCCAGCCGTTGGGGAAGCTGTAGATAAAAGATTAGAAAGTATTGAGAAAGTGAAACCTTGGTTATCACATATTCATGTATTCCACTGGGATGAATTAGAAAAATTACCTTTTAACCAAGGAATAGATGAATGGCAGCAATATATAAATGCTATTAACAAGTCAAAAGGAATAGGCAACAAAACAAGATACTTCCTTATGGAATTTGTTAAAGACGACAATCCACAACAATTTTTAGAAGATGCTAAAGTACTAAAAAAGTTGTTAAACTAGTGAGTCACTAGGGACGGTCCTGACTGACTCACAATCTGAGTCGCTGGGGACGGTCTTGATTGACTCAAAAAGTGAGTCAATAGGGACAGACTTGCATTCTCACTTAAGTTAGACATTGGATTAATCAGTTTTTCATAAAATTTTATTTTCTAGGGGGTTAAATAATGAAAAAATGCTTAAAAACATCCATATTGTTATTAGTAGTTGTTTCAATGATGTTTTCTTTTAGTGCTCCTCATATTGTTAGGGCAAGTGAAGTTAATGAAAACTATGAAACAGAAGATGATTTTGAAAAATTAAAAGAATCATATACACAATATTTAGTAGGAAATGAAGAAATTAATAAAAGTGGACAATTGGACTCTAAAATAAATAATATTCATAAAACTGCATTTAATAGATACAATGCTCTTCTTCCCGAAGAAGATAGAGAAATTAATAATAAGAAAATGTTATTTAAAAATATGGAGTTGGGAGAAGACTTAAATAATTTAAGTAGATCCTTTTTATATTTATATGAAATATCCCTTGCAACGAAAACATATAAAAGAGAAAATTTAAGTGGAAATAATTTTTATCAAGATAAAGATATTATAGAAGATGTTATCCATGGTCTTGAATGGTTATACATAAATGCTTTTGAAGATCAGGAAAACGGTTATTATGGGAACTGGTATCAATGGGAAATTGGTATGCCAATGAATATTACAAAAACTCTTATGTTATTAGAAGATGAAATCAATGAAATAAATCCAGAATTAATTAACAAATATATTGATTCTATGGACCAGTATTTAAGGAATGGAAAAGATGGTGATGTAGACTTAGAATCTAGATTCCATACAGGAGCAAATTTAGCAGATATAACAACAAATAGGATTATTCAAGGTGCTCTTTTAAAAGATGAAAATAGAGTAATTACTTCTATAGACAATTTAATGACGGTATTTGAAACAATAGACCCAAATAATATAGTTAATAATAACACTGATGGATTCTATGAAGACGGTTCATTTATACAACACCATAGAGTAGCTTATACAGGTTCATATGGCAAAATATTATTAGATAGAATAGTACAAGCTATGAGAATACTAGATGGAACTAAATATGATAGGAAAGATGTACTTGTTCCAACAGTTAAAGATTGGATATATAAAGGTTTTTCACCAGTGATCTTTGAAGGTTATATGATGGAAATAGTTAAAGGAAGAGCAGTTTCAAGAACTGCTACAGGTTATCGAGATGTAAGCACTGTAATAGAAGCCATGGTGCAAATAAGCAATTTTTTAAATGAACAAGAAAGGGCTGAATTGCAGTCACATTTAAAGTATACTGCTAGAACCATTAAAACAGATTTTACAACAAATTCCTTTAATTCTCTTGAAGCTATAGTGCAGTTTCATGAAATTGATAATGACTCTAATATTGAACCTAAAAGTGCATTAAATTTAAAAGATCATTATGCATTTAATATTATGGACAAAAATGTTCATGTAAGAGATGGCTATGCTTTAGCAGTATCCAGAAGTTCAGATAGAATTAGTAAATATGAATATATGAACGGTGAAAATTTAATGCCTTGGTTCCAAGGAGATGGAGCTTATTACTTATATCTTTCAGGAAGAAATCAAGCAGAATCTTTTGGTGCAGAGTATTTTACAACAATAAGTCCATATAAATTACCTGGTACTACAGTTCCTATAGAGACAAGAAAGACAATA